>CAYOPU010000001.1:0-47138 GCA_964405915.1 uncultured Smithella sp.
TTAATTGCTTGAAATAATCCTGAAAAGCAAGCTGCCAGGGCTGCATGGTTTTGCCGGTTGCGGTCATGAACTTTTGCATGCCGAGAACGCTGTAAGCCGGACGCCTGGCCGCCCGCATGAGCTCGCTGGTTTTCATGGGCAACAATTCGACTTTATCCAGATGCGCTTCCTGCAGAATTTTTTTAGCAAAATCAAACCATGTGCAAAAACCGCGGTTGGTCACATGGAAAATACCCCGGGCGTTTTTGTCCACCAGAAGCTCGGTTGCCGCCGCCAAATCCCGGGTGCAGGTGGGTGAACCCGTCTGATCGTCCACGACGGTCAGTTTGCCCGTTGTTCTCGCTTTGTCCAGAATGGCCTGCACGAAGTTTTTTCCTTTCGCGCCATAGAGCCAGGCCGTGCGGATGATGATGTAATTATCCGTCAGATGGCGCAGATGGTGTTCGCCGGCCAGCTTGGATGCTCCATAGGTATTCATCGGATTGCAGGGATCCTCTTCCGTGTAGGGACGGGTTCCGTTTCCATCAAAAACATAATCCGTGCTGTAATGGATAATCGTAATATTTTTACCACTGCAGGCCTCGGCAATATTTTTGACCGCTTCGGCGTTAACCGCAAAACATTCTTCTTTGGCCGTTTCACAGCCATCCACATTGGTATAGGCGGCGGCATTGATGACCAGTTGCGGCTGGATTTCGGCCACGGCCTTCCGGCATTCGGATGCGCTTGTGATGTTGATTTCTCCGATATCCATGCCGACAATGTCATGGCGGTAATGAAATTGCGCCATCAGATCGCTTCCCAGCATTCCCTTGTGTCCCAGCAGCAAGACTTTCATGTTTTCAGTATCTGACCTCCTTTAAGAAAAGACCGCAGGCGGGCGCTGTTGCCCCCGCAATATTGCGGTCGCGCGAATCAATAATCTCCTTCATGTCTTCCGGTTGCCGTTTACCGCGTGCGACTTCCACCAGGGTTCCGACGATGTTGCGTACCATATACTTCAAAAATCCCTTAGCTTCCACCGTAATTTCGATCAAGCCGTCCGGGCCGGTTTCAATGCCAATTCCGGTAAGTGTTCGTGTGCGATCTTTCACATCTGTGCCGGTGGCGCAAAAACAGGAAAAATCATGTGTACCCACCAGACAGGATCCCGCTTCGCGCATTTTTTCCAGATCCAGCGGATAACGGATGAACCAGCAGTAGTCGCGTCCCAGCGCAGGTCTCAGACTCTGATTACAAATACGGTAAACATAAATTTTGCTTTTCACATCGCGCTGGGCGTGAAAATCGATGGGAACCTCTTCAATCTTTTTCACCACGACATCCGGCGGCAGAACACTGTTGACACCCCGGAATATTTTTTCCACGGGAAGCAGGGTGGGGCTTTTAAAGTTGGCCGCCTGATTAATTGCATGCACCCCGGCATCCGTGCGGCCGGAGCCGATCAGAGTGACCTTGCCCGATGTAATCCGTCCGACAGCTTCTTCCAGGATCTGCTGAATCGAAACACCGTTTGGCTGTCTCTGCCAGCCGCAGTAAGCCGCACCGTCATATTCCACTATCATTTTAAAGTTACGCATGTTTTATTAATCGTACTTGCCAGTTTTTTCCAAAAAGGTTAAGCATAAAATCAACAACTTTCAAAGCATAGCCGGTTCAAAACCGTGTTTTGTCAGCTGTGATAGTAACTTACACAAAAAACCGGGTCAAGACAAAAACCCGACATGAAGGAGAATGTTGATGAGTGACGATTTGCAAAAAACGACAACGCAGGGGAAAATCAAAACATTTGAAGAAAAAGTTCAAGCCCTGATGCAAATGGGCGGTGAAAAACAAGTTAAAAAACAGCACGACGGCGGGAAACTGACTGCCCGTGAACGTCTGGAGAATTTATTTGATAAAGGAACCTTCCAGGAAATTCAACTTTTTGTGAAGCATCACGCGACTCTTTTCGGCATGGATAAAAAAGAAATCCCGGCCGACGGTGTCATCACGGGTTTTGGCAAGGTCAACGGCCGCACCGTTTTTGCCGCCTCCCAGGACTTTACCAGCGCGGGCGGCACGCTGGGGGAAATGCACGCCAAAAAAATCTGGAAAGTCATGGATATGGCGATTGCCGCGCAAAAACCGTTTATCGCTATCAATGATTCCGGCGGCGCCAGAATTCAGGAAGGCGTTCCCTCGCTGGAAGGCTACGGCGGGATCTTTTACCGCAATACGCAGGCTTCCGGCTATATTCCTCAGCTCACCGCCATCATGGGGCCGACGGCCGGCGGCGCGGTTTATTCTCCTGCGCTTACCGACTGGATCTTCATGGTAAAAAACACATCCTACATGTACATCACCGGGCCGGAAGTCATCAAGGCGGTGATCGGCGAAGAGGTGACCCAGGAAGACCTGGGCGGCGCCATGGCGCATGCTTCCAAAAGCGGCGTCTGTCATGTCGTGACGGAAAATGACACGGACTGCCTCGATAAAATCAAAATGCTGCTTTCCTATCTGCCGGACAACTGCAACGCGCCGCTGCCTGTTGCAGCTGTCACCGACAACGCCGATCGCCTTTGTTCCGAACTGGACAAAATTATTCCAGACAAAACCTCGCGCGCGTATAACATGAAAAACGTCATCAAAGCCGTGGCGGACAATGGTGAGATGTTTGAGCTCCATGCGCAGTGGGCGCAAAACATGATCGTCGCCCTCATCCGGATCATGGGCAGGCCTGTGGGCGTCATTGCCAACAATCCCATGTTTTACGCGGGCGTCCTCAATGTCAACGCCTCGGATAAAGCTTCGCGCTTCATCCGTTTCTGCGACGCTTTCAACATTCCGCTTCTGACGTTTGCCGATGTCCCCGGCTACCTGCCGGGCACGGATCAGGAATGGGCGGGCATTATCCGACACGGCGCGAAGCTGTTGCATGCCTATTCGGAGGCAACCGTTCCGAAAATCACCGTGGCGACGCGCAAGGATTACGGCGGAGCTTATCTCGGCATGTGCAGCAAACAGCTGGGCGCCGATTACGTCATGGCCTGGCCGACGGCGGAAATCGCGGTTATGGGCGCAGAAGGCGCGTGCAATATCATTTACCGCAGCGAGATTAAAGCTGCAGCCGATCCGGCGGCCAAACGCGCCGAACTGATTGCGGGTTACGAAGAGCAATTCAATAACCCGTATTTCGCGGCTTCCCTGGGCGCCATCGAAGAAGTCATTCTCCCGCGGGAAACACGTAAACGTATTATCGCGCTGCTGGACGCCCTGCAGGATAAAAAAGAGGCGCGCCTGACGAAGAAGCATAATAACATACCGCTTTGAGAAGGTTCAACGTTCCGGGAAAAGTTACAGGGGCTTTCCGAAAAGCAGCTTGAGCATATTGACGATCATCTTTTTTCTCCCGGCTCTTTCTTTGAGGATGCGTAGATACAGCATTTCCGTGTTCATCGGCGGCGCGGTGAGCTTGTCTTTCTTGATCAGCCTGGCGGCTTTGGGCTTACATCGGGTGACGCAGAGACCGCACCCGATGCACCGGTCGGAATCCACGCGGAAGGTTTTGCCGTCTACAATAATGGCGTCCATTTGACAGCGTTTGACACAGACGCCGCATCCCGTGCAGGAAGCCGCGTCGATGCGGGCGTAATAATTTGTGGCAAAAAACCGGGCGGGCCGGGGCTGCTTTTTGGCCGTGGTCAGAACGCCGCAGCAGCAGCCGCAGCAGATGCAGATGCAGGCGGGTTTTTTGGAATTACCGGGTTGAAGAACCATTCCTGTTTCTTCCGCCATGTCCAGGATATTAAGACATTCCTCTCTGGATATAGGTTTGGCGCGGTTGCGCGCCGCATAGCTCGCGGACCCGATCAGCAGACAGACTTCATAATGATCCGTTCGTTTGCAGGGGATTCCCCGGATGGCCTCGCCCTGCTTGCAGACGCAGTTGGCCACATGGAGCGTTTCCGGCGTATGGGTGATGAAATGCCGCATGTTGTCATAGGTATCGACGATGTATTCCGGAACAATTGCCTTCAGGTGCGGGCTGGTGCGCAGCTGGGGCAGGGACGAGCGGAAGAATTCCGCGCCAAAGGCTTCGTCAAAATACTGGTGCATCATGTCCACCAGTTCGGGGGTAAGATCATCGACGTGATATTCAAACATGCCGATCGCCAGCATGGCAACGCCGTAGCGGGGCGTCGATTTGCCGTCCGAACGCCTGATGACGCCTTTCATGAACATTTCCTCAAGCAACGCGCACAGCTCATCATGGGATAATTCAATCTGAAATTTATTTTTGAGCGTTTTGCGGATGGCGGAAACGGGGATCGACCGGAGCGTCAGGCACAAAGCAATCCTGGCCTGAAGCGGGGTGAAAAAGTATTGCAGAAGATCGATTTCCACGCCGCTTTTTGTTGCGGGATATCCAATCGGATATCGGTCTAATTGAAGCTGAAGCTGCCTGTATATTGCATCATCCGTCATCGGGGTTGGTCCATGTTCATCCAATCTTTTCCGCCCAGCACACGCGCAGCCATCATGCTGGAAACATTGTCGCCGATGGCGTTGAGCATGGTGGCGGGCGCGTCCACCAGCGTGCCGATCATGGTAATCAGCGGAAACGCTTCGGGAGGAAAGCCATAAAGCGATAAAATCAAGAGCTCGCCGATGGTCCCGCCGCCGGGGATGCCGCTGACAACCACGCCGGTTAAAAGGGCAATGCCCAGAGCGGTCAGGAGCGTTTCGATGCCGGTAAAAGGCATTTGAAATATTCCAAATAGAAAGGCGATTTTCAGAACAGCGGCCAGGCATGATCCTTCCATGTGAATCGTTGCGCCGATGGGAATAATAACTTCGCTGATGTCTTGAGGCACCCCGATTTTATCCGCCGCCTGCAGGTTAAAAGGAATCGTCGCCATGGAGCTGCCGGTAGCCAGCGCCGTGACGGATGGCGGGACAATGTTACTCCAGAATTTTTTCACGCCGGATGAACCGCCAGCAAGATAGGCATACAGGGTAAAGGCCAGAAAGAAATATAAAATAGCGGTTGGATAATAAACGGCCATCGCGCTCGCATAGGAGCCCAGAAGCTGCGGTCCGAAGACGCCGACCAGATAGGCAAAGTAAGCGCAAAGCCCAATCGGCGCGTAATACATAATGAAGGAAATCAGCTTCATCATGACGGTGTTTGCCGACGCCAGAAATCCGGCAAAGGATTTTCCCTTTTCACCTACGGCGGATGTAGCCAAGCCGACCAGGATGGAGAAAACAATCAACGCCAACATGTTGTTCTTGGATAAAATATTGGGGAAGTCCGGAACGGTGAAGGCCCGGACGATTTGATCGGATGCTTTCAGATGGTCCATATTAACTGACGCAGGCAGGGGGATGTTTACACCGGACGCGGGAGGATAGAAAATAACGGCGGCAATCATGATTGCCGATGCGATGAGGCCTGTCATGACAAAAATGAGAATCATCACGGAGAGAATTTTACCCAGGCGCTTGAGATTGGTCATGGAAGCAACGGTGGATGAGATGGAAAAGAAAACCAGCGGAACAATCACGGTGAACAGCAGGTTCAAAAAAACATCGCCCAGCGGCTTGAAAGCGGCGGCGTCCTTTTGGTAGATCATGCCAAGGACAGCGCCAAGAATAATGGAGGCGACCAGTAGTAGCGAAAATCCATAGGATTTCAGAAATGGCGGCAGGCTTTTTGTCATATTGTTTTTTATTTTACCGGGAAGTTGAAATACGTGTCGGGATACGGTTCGTTTTTAAGCGTGAAGTGCCACCACTCTTCGGGCAGGTTCCTGAAGCCGTATTTGGCCATCAGCGTTTTTAAAAGCAGGCGGTGGGCTCTTTGCCGCGGCCCGAGGTTGATATTTTCCGGGTGCGACAGTTCATGGAAGCAGTCGAAGCCCGTGCCCATATCCAGAGAATTGTCGGCAAAGCGAACGCCCGCGGGCAGATAACATTCCTTCAGTGGTTCGCCCGCCCGGTAAGGAGGCTGGATCGGCGTCGGCAGCGGCACAATCGTCAGATCCACCGTGCTGCCCCTGCTGTGGCCGGAGCGTGCGGCGATATAGCCGTCGCGGAAAAGATTGCGCTTGTCCACGGTGGGGTAAAACTCTTTTCGGGTTTTCGTGTCGTCAATATCTTTGGCCCAGCGTACGAAGTGATCGACGGCCTGCTGTGGACGGTAGCAGTCATAAATTTTTATCGTCATGGCAAAAGGCGCCAGGTCTTTTTGAACGTTGGACAACGCCTCGGCCGCCTGCCGCGTCAGGATGCACGCGGGGGCCAGATAACCATCCACTTTGACACCCAGAAAATTATGTTCGGTAAAGTAGCGGATATCCAGCAGGGCGTCGGGAATGACCTTTTCGATATGAACAAACGTATCGGGCATTTCATCGGCCGAAAGCGATGCGGGGGGCAGTGTCGCGCATATGAGGGTTGCCGCCAGAAGCGCGGCAAGGGATACTTTCAATTTCATGGATGCTCCTCCTTTTTTAAAGGTTCAGGGTTGATGACGATGACGGGGCTGGCCGCCGGATCCAGCCAGGACAGGATTTTCAGGATGTCCGGTTGGGAAGCGGCAACGCAGCCGGCTGTGGCGGTGCCTGGCCCTTTCCAGATATGCAGAAAGATTGCGCTGCCGCGGCCTTTGATTACCGGATCGGTATTGTATTCAATGATGACGCCGTATTGATACAGATCGTCGTCGCGTCTCATTTTTTCATAGGAAGCCGCCTTGGTCTTGTGCTGCTTGACCCAGCGGTTGTAATCCGGGGCGTCCGGATCGTCAACCCACAGGTCGTCCGCCAGGGCCTGACGGTACGGCATTTTCGTGTCAATTAACTCAGCGTAGCCGAAGGCTGTTTCCAGACGGTAAACTCCGGACGGCGTCCGTCCGTCCCCCTCTCTTTTTTCGCCCTGCGGCGCGAAGCCGTTTCTCCCGACGACGGCGTCGAAGGGGTTCATGGCCTGACGCCAGGTGGAGGATGTTTTTTCCATGGCGTAAACTTTTCCGGGCGTAAAGGACGGGAGGCCTTCATTCGTCACGAGGAGAATCTGGCGGGTATCGGGAGAAATGTTTTGTGTAACGGACCCCAGGTCGGCTGTTCTTATTTTAGCGGCGCAGGCCGTCAGCATAAAAAAGGTCAGTGCAAGGACGGCAAAACGGATGATTGTTCCAAATGAATTTTGCTTTTTCACGATTGAACCTTTCTGTAAGCGGCGCGGAAGTACAATATAAAGGATGTTTCCGACTGTCAACTAATAATATGCGCCGTTGAACAGGCTATTACCGGAAAGCTGACACTGGCGAAGATTTTCTTGACATCTCAAACAGCGTTTCTTATGCTTGACCCGACAAATTTAGAAGCACAAGGAATAAAAAATGCCGATCACCGAAATTCTTGTCCGCAACGCCGCCCTTTACGGCGACGAAATAAGCCTTGTTGAAATCAATCCTGAAATCAAGGAAATCACTGCAAATTGGAAAGATTATGACCTGGTCGAAACCGATCCCGAAAAGAAGTACCGGCGGGAGATGACCTGGCGTGAGTTTGATGACAAAGCCAACCGCTTTGCCAATTTTTTACTGGGAAGAGGTTTGCAGAAAGGCCACAAAGTCGGGATTCTGCTGATGAACTGCCTGGAGTGGCTGCCGATTTATTTCGGCATTCTGAAAACCGGCGCTCTCGCGGTGCCGCTCAACTATCGCTATACAGAGGATGAAATCAAATACTGCCTCGATCTGGCCGAATGCGATATTTTGATCTTCGGACCGGAATTTACCGGGAGAATCGAGGCGATTCGCGGGCAGATTCCGAATGTAAAAATACGCCTGTTTCTGGGTCAGGACTGCCCCGCGTTTGCCGAAAATTATTATGCGCTCACCGCGTGTTGTTCCTCCGCAGCCACGAAAATAACGCTTTCCGACGATGATGACGCCGCGATCTATTTTTCATCCGGCACCACCGGTTTCCCCAAGGCAATTCTCCATACGCACCGCGCCCTGATGTTTTCCTGCGAAGTGGAAATGGATCACCACAAACAGACGCGCGGGGATAATTTTCTCTGCATTCCGCCGCTCTATCACACCGGCGCGAAAATGCACTGGTTCGGCAGCTTTCTTTCCGGAAGCAAAGCGGTGCTGTTGCGCGGCGTCAAACCGGAGTGGATTATCAAAGCGGTATCCGAGGAACAGGTCACCATTGTCTGGCTGCTGGTTCCGTGGGCGCAGGACGTTCTGGACGCCATCGAACACGGGGACCTCAGGCCGGAAAACTACAAGCTCGATCAGTGGCGGCTGATGCACATCGGCGCCCAGCCGGTTCCGCCCAGCCTGATCAAACGCTGGAAAAGTCATTTTCCGAACCATGATTACGACACCAATTACGGCCTTTCGGAATCCATCGGTCCCGGCTGCGTTCACCTCGGCATCGAAAACATCCACAAAGTCGGCGCCATCGGCAAAGCCGGTTACCAATGGGAGGTGCAGATCGTGGATGAAAACGGCCATCCTGTGAAGCAGGGAGAGGTGGGCGAGCTTTGTGTAAAAGGCCCGGGCGTGATGAAATGCTACTACAATAATCCTGAGGCCACGGCCGAAATGCTTAAAAACGCCTGGCTTTACACGGGCGATATGGCCCGCATGGATGAAGACGGCTTTATTTATCTGGTCGATCGTAAAAAAGATGTTGTGATCACGGGAGGCGAGAATATTTATCCGGTGCAGATCGAAGATTTTTTGCGCGCGCACAGTGCGATCAAGGATGTGGCAGTAATCGGCCTTCCGGACCATCGTCTGGGTGAAATCGTTGCGGCGATTATTGATCTGAAGCCGGGCTTTTCCAGTTCCGAAGCCGAGATCATGCAATTTTGTGCCGCGCTGCCGCGCTACAAGCGTCCGCGCAGAATCATGTTTGACAAGGTGCCGCGCAATCCCACCGGAAAAATTGAAAAGCCGCGGCTGCGTGAAAAGTATTGCGGCGGCAGCCTCGTTGAAATGGAAATGGAGGGTTGAAATGTAAAGACCGGAAGGTTCGTTCAGGCTTCCGCGCTTTATTTCTTTGGACTTGATAAAATAGCTGTGGAATTGTACAAGGAACACTCAGGGATAGCCTTCGCTGTCCTGGAAATGACAGATGAGACATCTCAACTGAGGAGAAAAAAATGATTGCTTATCAGCTTGCCGTGTTCGCGGAAGATAAACCGGGTCAACTGGCCCATGTGACCAATGTTCTGTCCAAGGCTGAAATCAGTATCCGGGCGACAACCATCTCGACTCACGGTACGTCCGGGGTGATCAATTTGATTGTTGATGACCCGAAACTGGCGGCAAAGGCGCTCGCCAAAGCCGGTATGACGGTTCACCTGAAAAATGTTCTGGCCGTATTAATTCCGGATAAACCGGGCGGTCTGGATAAGTTGATGCAGCTTCTTTATAAGGAAGGCGTCAATATCAATAACGCCTGCGGCTTTGTTCTGGAAAGCGCGGAAAAGGCCGTCTTTGTCGTGGACGTGGATCAGATTGAAAAAACGGAAAAACTCCTGGAGAAGAATGGATTCAAAACACTGGATACGGAAGCGCTGTCGGCGATTGAACCGTTCCACTACATGAAATACTGATGAGGATAAAACCATGGCGCATGAAGACAAAGGAAGATATTTCACGAAGCATCCGGAAGGGACAAAGGTCAGGGATGACCTGAAACAGGAGATTCTCAAACAGGCAAAAGATAACAATATCTCCTGCAAAGCGGCGGAAAAAATATCTCAGAACACCGGCGCGCCGCTCGGCGAAATCGGCGTGGCCATCGATATGCTCAATCTCAATATTGCCCAATGCCAGCTGGGGCTTTTCGGTTTTGACGGCAAGCAAAAGCGTGTGCCGGCTGCCCCATCCGTCGTGCCGGAGCTGGAGTCGGCCATCCGCGGAGCGCTGGTGAACGGGCGGCTTTCCTGCGCTGACGCATGGAAAATCGCTGATAAACTCGGCGTGAAGCGCTTGGACGTTTGCGCCGCCTGTGAAAAATTGAACATCAAAGTCAAACCCTGTCAACTCGGCGCTTTCTGATATGCAGGGCATGGAGATGCTGATGTCCTTTATTTCCTGATGGAGCAAAGGAAGGGTTTTGTATGATTCTCGACTGGCGGGATACCTATCAGAAAAAACTGACCGATGCTAAAAGCGCCTTATCGCGGATACGTCGCGGGGCGCGAATCTTCATCGCGTCTGCCTGCGGAGAGCCTCAACTCCTGGTCAAGACGCTCCTCGACATGGCACAGAATTTTGCCGATGTAGAGGTTATCCACTTTCTGGACCTGGGACTTACCGATTATACAGCGGAAGTTTATACAGGACATTTCCGTCATAACGCGCTCTTTATCGGCGCAAACGCCCGTAAGGCGATTAAGGCGGGCAATGCCGATTATACCCCCATTTTTCTGTCCGAAGTGCCCCTGCTGATGCAACGGGGGGCCATGCCCATTGATGTCGCTCTGATCACCGTATCTCCGCCGGATGCAAACGGCTATGTCAGCCTGGGGATTTCTGTCGATATCACCAAGACGGCGGCGGCAGCGGCGCGGTATGTTGTGGCGGAAGTCAATCCGAATATGCCCCGGACGCTGGGCGACAGTTTTATCCATGTCAACGAAATTTCCGCCTTTGTGGAAAACGATGCGCCGCTTCTGGAATTTCAACAGAAGGCTCCCGGCGATATTGCCCAATCCATCGGACAACTCATTGCCGAACTGATTGACAACGAATCCACCATTCAGACCGGCGTCGGCAAAATTCCCAACTCGGTTTTTCCTTACCTGACCAATAAAAAAGACCTGGGCGTGCATACGGAAACGTTTACCGACGGTCTCATCGATCTGATTGAAAACGGCGTGGTGACCTGCCGGAAAAAATCCCTGCATCCGGGCAAAATCGTCGCCGCTTTCTGCATGGGCACAAGGCGTCTTTACGATTATGTGCATAACAATCCGCTGTTTGAATTCCGCCCGTGCCAGTATGTCAATGATCCGTATATGATCGCTCAAAACGACCGGATGGTGTCCATCAACTCGGCGTTGACCGTGGATCTGACCGGACAGGTCTGCTCGGATTCCCTGGGCTTCGATTTTTACAGCGGTATCGGCGGACAGGTGGATTTCGTGCGCGGGTCGGCTATGTCGCATCGCGGCAAGTCCATCATGGTGCTGCCCTCTACAACGGAGGACGGCAAGATTTCCCGCATTGTCCCGTATCCTTCTCCGGGCAGCGGCGTGGTGGTGACGCGCGGCGATATCCATTACGTGGTAACGGAATACGGCATTGCCTATGTCCATGGGAAATCCATCCGCGACCGGGCCATGATGCTCATCAGCATCGCTCATCCCCGATTCCGCGATGAACTGCTGGAGGCGGCAAAACGTCAGGGCTACATCTACCGCGATCAGACGCTGCCGGCGGTTTTGTATCCGAAGGAATATGAAATCAACTGGGTGGACAAGAAGGGGACGTCTCTCTTTTTCCGTCCGGTGAAAGCCACAGATGAGCGCGCCATTCAGGATTTGATTTACGGCCTGCCGGAGCAGGCTGTTTATACCCGGTTTTTTCAAAACCTGAAATCGTTTTCCCATAAAGTTGCCATGCCGCTGGCCGCTATTGATTATAACGATAAAATGGCTATTGCCGCGGTGATCGGCAAGGAAGAGCCGGAAGGACGGGAAGAGATCGTGGCCATCGGGCGGTACATCAATGATCCGCATACACGTTATGCCGAAGTGGCTTTTACCACCCATCAGGACTGGCAGGCGCGTGGGATCGGGACGTTTTTGCTGAAGTATCTGATCCGCATTGCGAAAGAAAAAAACATCGAGGGATTCACGGCGGACGTGCTGTCGCGCAATAAGCCGATGATGCAGGTGTTTTCCAAGTCCGGCTGTCCCATGACGACGCATCTGGATACAGGTGTTTATGAACTGAAAATTAATTTTATTCAGGAAACAAAATGATGGACACCAGACGAAATTTTATTAAAAAAAGCGCTATCCTCTGCGCCGCGGTAAGCCTGCCGATGCCGCTTGCTGCAGCCGGGCAGCCAGTCCCAAGGGAATTCAAGACCCGCAATCCGAAACGCGCGCTTGTTTTGTACTACAGCCAGACGGGATTCACTGCCCGTTACGGAAAGCTGATCGCCTGCATTCTGAAGGACAGGGGACTGACGGCGGAGCTGGCCGACATGCGGCGTTTCGATAAAGAACGCCTGCCGGATTATGATCTGATTCTCATCGGGTCGCCGGTTTTTTATTATGACATTCCGCTAAATGTCATCGACTGGCTGGCCGCCTCGCCGAAGATCACGGGAATTCCCGTGGCAGCGTTTGTTTCCTTTGGCGGACCGGAAGGCAATCAGCACAACGCCCTGTGTCACACGCTGCATCTTCTGGTGGAAAAGGAAGGCATCCCCGTCGGCATGGAAGCCTTCCGCAGTATTCCGGGCTATCCCACGCCAGCCTGGGACAGCGCCAATCAGCGTTCGGGCGAACATCTCCCCGACGAGGCGACGTACAACCGGGTGCGGGACTTCACCGGAAAGATTCTGGAAAGCGTTCAACAGGGCCGGTCGCTGGTCTATGCGTCCGAACTTGCGCTTCGGGAAATGGCGCGAATGCTTCCCCTGGCCCGTCTCAACAAGAAAATGATCAACAAACACACGGTGGACGGCGCAAGATGCATCGGTTGTCTGACCTGCGTGAAAAAATGTCCGGTGGCCGCCATCCACCCGAAAAAGCAACTGGTCGATCGTGAAAAATGTCTGCTTTGTTTTGGCTGCCTTAACAACTGCCCGGCGGATGCCGTTGTCATGGAATATCGCGGAAAAAAACTGTACGGTTTTTTGGAATACCTCCGGCGCAGGAAAATTACCATCCTGGAGCCGCCCGAGTGTCAGACCTGTAAGCTTTGATGAAATGCCGTTGCCCTGACCGAAGCATTCCTCTCGTTCCCACTCGCTAAAAAGACTTATGTTTCTGTTGACTTTCATGGCTTATCTCGTTTATGATTTTACCGCTGAAATATCCGATAAGGGAGATAGACCATGATGAAAAGTCTGAAGGCTGTTTTTGTTTTCATGCTGCTGTTCATATCGGCGCCGGCGATGGCCGAGAATTTTACGGTGAAGGGCGACATGGCCTCCACGATTCATTATGAGCTGCAGCATCAAATCAAGGCTGGCGATTCGATGAAGAAGCTGCTGCTGAGTTTTGTCGTGCCCGAAAGTTTCGATTCTCCCACCTACAGGCAGAAGATCACCAATTTTAAAATTACTTTTTCACCCGAGCCCCAGAAAAAAAACACCACCACGGATGACCGCGGCAATAAGACCGTTCTGGCGACCTGGACAAATGTTCCTTCCACGATTGACGCGGTGGTGTCCTTTGATGCTCAAACCAACACGGGTTTGGAGGCCATCCAATCCAACGCGCCATTTCCGCTGGCATCGATCCCTCAGACGTTAAAGGTCTACCTGCAGACCTCCGAGCAGGTGCAGACCGATGATCCGGCCATTCGGGATCTGGCGCGTAAGCTCACCGGCAATACAAAAATGCAGTTTGATGCCGTCCAAAAGGTGGTGAGCTGGGTTGTGGACCATGTTCGGTATGTCAATCCCCCGGTGCAATACGATGCCCTTTACTCCCTCCGGACCGGAAAAGGCAATTGTCAAAACTATTCCCATCTGACGGCGGCCCTTTTGCGCAACGTGGGGGTGCCCGTCCGGATTGTCAACGGCGTCACCATGAATCAGCCGTTTGACGTCACCTGGATAAAGGGCACTCTGACTTTTAAAATGGGGCAGGGTCGGCATTCCTGGGTGGAGGTGTGGTTCCCCGATCTGGGTTGGGTGCCCTATGATCCGCAAAATATGCAGTTTTTTATTTCCAATCGCTTTGTGCGAATTGAAGTGGGCGTTGACAATAACGAAACCAAAAATGACGGTCTTGTCCGCTGGGCACAGGGTGAGAATGCGCGGACCAAACCGACGCTGCAGGAAACGATCGATGCAAAATTCCTTTCCGACACCATAAAAGTATCGGCCCAGCGGCAGAATTACGGTCCGAAGAATCTACTTTTGGGGCCCAGTGTTCTGGCTCAGGCAGCCGTTCAACCTCCTCCGGAGCCTGCGCCTGTGCCGCAAGCGCCTGTCATTATTCCTTCTGAGCCGGCGCCGCCGCTGCCGGCTCCCGAACCGGAACCTGCCCCTGTTTTGGAACCTCAGCCCGCTCCTCAACCTCCGCCTCCTCCACCGGCGCCGCCAAAGCCGCCGAAAGCATTGCGTTATGATGTTCCCTTTGTTTACGGCAATCTGGAATTTCCGGAAAACGTTAATTTTGCCTTTCCCCGTGAAACCAGGGACAAGGGAAAGGGATCCTTTGAAATGTCCCGCAATTTCCTGGTGGAAACGGCGGAATTTGTCAGTCACAGTGTGACGCAGTATGCGCAGGTTATCGAACTGGCCAAACCGGTCACGCTCCATAAAATCGCGCTGGCTTTGCATAATTTCGGCGGAGACGGCCAACTCTGGGTGGATATTTTCAAAGACAATAATGGCCAGCCGGGCGAACCCTTATGCACCACACAGATGATTAATGTGGAAGATATTTCCACCCGACCGGGTTACCGCTGGGAGACTTTTAAATTTACGAATAAGGAGAGACCGGTCCTGGAGCCCGGCGCTTACTGGATTGCTCTGGGATTTTCCGGAAGGCCGATCATCAACTGGTTTTACACTTACGGCAAGCCAATCGGACCGGTTTACGGCACCCGCTATAAGAGCATTTTCGACAAAGAATGGAGCGGGGCGCTGAACTATGAGTTTAACTACCGGGTCGAGGGGATGACGGTTCGCTAACGCGTTTTTAATCCCGCTGTTGCGGGACGCGCGTTAATTATCCGCAGCTTGCTGCGATATCATGATGTTTATTTCATGTCTCGACAGCTTGCGGCGAGGGGGGTGAATCGTGTTCTTCGTCCAGCTTTTTTCTGGCCCCGGCCAGCGTGTCGTCAAAGAGTTTTTCCAGTTGCTCATTGACGCCGCGCAGTCCGTCAATCACCGCCTGCGCCCACTGCAGATAGTCGATCCTTCTGGGCAAAGGCCAGTTGTCCGGCGGAGCAAATGCAATGTCACGGACGTTGCATATTTTATCGGCCAGCTTAATTTGCTTGGCGCGCCGGGACAGACAGGGTGAGTGGATAATCTGGTTTTGCTTTCTTTCCTCCTTGGGAAGATGTTTGTCGTCGCTGACCTCCAGCACCAATTTCAGAACGTCATCGCCGAAGTGAGAGCGGATTTCTTCCGGGCTGGTGTCCGTGTCTTCAATCGTATCATGAAGAATGGCGGCAATGATGACTGCCTCATCGTAAACTCCGCCAACGGTCCATAAGATATTGGCAACTTCAATGGGGTGGTTGATGTAGGGAGAGGCGGCCGAGTCTTTCCTTCTCTGATGGCGGTGCTTCCCCGCTGAAAAATTCAGGGCTTTTAGAAATAGCGTTAAATCGTTTTTCAATCCGGTCTCCTTGAGCGGTTTGAGCATATCACAGGCGGGGTTTGCGAGGCAAATAAATGTCGGGCGGCCTGTTTGAGATTATGATAGATAGGTGTTGAACATTTTCCGTATTTTACGCGGATGGGGACAAAATGAAGAACGAGCGGGATGCAGGCATGATCAACGAGGATGCCGGGAACATTATTTTTGAAAAACCGGATCTGGCGCTTTTGAATAAAGACTATGCCGTTTTTGATATGCATTTTCATACCTGTTTTACGGATGGCCGCAACACGGTACGGGCGATTGCCGCACGGGCGTGCGCTCTGGGAATCGGCGTTGCGATCACCGACCATAATGATATCCGGGGCGCTCTGGAAATGGAACAGTACCGGGAGGTGCCCAGCATTCCGGGCATTGAAATCACCTCCCGCGAAGGGTCGCATATCCTGGTTTATTTTTATCAACTGCATCAGTTGAAGAAATTTTATTCCAAATACATCAAACCTTTCCTGGGCCGCGACGTGATGAGCTCCACAAAGCTGAGCATGGAGGAAATTGTCCATTGCGCAAAGCTTTTTCCATCCGTGACGATTTTTCCGCATCCTTACTGTGTGGCCTACACCGGTATCTGCAATTGTAATTTCGATGAACCGCGTCTGGAGCGTCTTCTGGAAGCCGCAAACGGCGTGGAAGTGATTAACGCGGAAAATATCCATCGCTGGAATTTACGGTGCGCGCTTTTGGGATCTCGTTTAAAAAAAGCGATTACCGGCGGCAGCGACGGCCATTCCCTCTACCACATGGGCAAGGTCGTGACCTGCGCGGGCTGCGAAAAATCAGGCCCCGCCATGCTGGATGCGGTGGAAAATGCCAGAGTCCGTGTTGTCGGCAAAGAAATCAACCTGCTGCGCAAAGTGGCCGCAAGCAGCGCTAAACTGCATGTTCATGCCGGGGCTTATCCTGGCCGTCTGGGGAAAAATATCCGTTACAGTTACCGGGTGCTTCATGTAAAATCCGTTCTCATCAGACGGCAATTACAGTTGCGTTTTTACCGCGGGAGAAATAAAACTCATCCGCTTATTTAATCCCGCTGTTGCGGGACGCGCGTTAATTCTCCGCAGCGTGCCGCGAGGGGGTTGATGGGCTGGTTACCAGAAGGAGACAAACGATGTTTCATAAACTGTTTTCAGGTTTGCCCCTGTTGATTTTCATTTTCCTGCTGGGGATGGTTACGTTTTTGCTTGCTTATATCCTGAAGCCATTTTTCTTTGCCATTTTCTGGGCGGTTTTGCTGGCCGCAATTTTCGATCCGCTCAAGAATCGGCTGCATCAAAAAATTAAAAGCCGCAATCTATGCGCGGGTCTCACGCTGGGGGCGGTGCTGGTGACGATGATTTTACCCGTCGGACTGATTCTTGCTTTGCTGTTCAGTCAATCCCTGGAAATATATAACTCGATTCATTCCAGCAGTGGGTCCTGGGTGAATTCCCTCACCGGTTTGTTGAATTCCCTAAGCCAGCATCCGCTATTGGCGCGTTTCGACCTTGATCAGCAATTTATTACGGATAAATCCGTTGAGCTTTTAAAAGCAGTTACTAATTTCCTTGTTTCGAACCTGTCCACCTTCACGGGGAATACGATCGTTTTTTTCGTCGAGTTTGCGGTCATGCTTTACTGCCTGTTTTACTTTTTGCGTGACGGGGACGACTTGATGGATGCCATTTCTCAACATATGCCGGTTGATGACCGCCATATCCATACCTTCATTTCCGAATTTCTGGTTACATCGAAAGCCACGTTGAAGTTTACCTTTGTCATTGGCGGTATTCAGGGATTGCTGGGCGGCCTGGTTTTTTATATGACCGGCATTGAAAGTCCGCTGGTCTGGGGGGTGCTGATGGTTGGCCTTTCCATTGTGCCGGCCATCGGCAATGCGATTATCTGGGTGCCGGCGGGGATGATCATGCTGCTTTTGGGCCATATCTGGCAGGGCGTGGCCATTCTGCTTTTCGGCGCGGTTGTCATCAGTTCCATCGATAATCTGCTGCGCCCGATTCTTTTGGGAAAGGACATCCAGATGCATCCGCTGTTGATCTTTTTATCCACCCTGGGCGGGATTGCCGTTTTCGGATTTTCAGGATTTGTCCTGGGGCCGGTGGTTGCCTCATTCTTCCTGGCCAGCTGGAAATTATTCCTGGAACTCAATGAGCACAATGAGAAACATCGACAGGAAACGGGTAGTTAGGGGCGCATCAGAAATCGCCATAGCGCCTCACGGTCCGCCTTGCGGGCGTAATCAATGCCGATGCGCGGCGTGACGGAAACTCTGTCTGCTGGAACGTTTTGAAATTGCTCCACCCACAATTGACGGCCCTCCGTCAGGTCCCAGCCGTTGAAACATTTGTCAATTGCCAAAGCCTGGCATAGTTTGGCCGGGCCGTTCGTCAGATCTTTTCCCCGGCGTTTGCGGCGCGCCTGCATTTCGTCAAGACCCGTAAGCGGCAGAATGGCCCGCACCAGAACCGCGCAGGGATTGCCTTCTTTCTCGGTCACCAGGTTCAGCAGGTAGTGCATGCCGTATGTAAAATATACATAAGCGCATCCCGGCGGTCCGAACATCACGGTATTGCGAAGGGTTTTCCCCCGATGGGCGTGGCAGGCGCTGTCGGCTGCACCGCAATAGGCCTCCGTCTCGACAATGATTCCGGACATCTCCGTTCCATCAATCCACCGGATGAGTTTTTTCCCTAAAAGGTCACGTGCAACTTTCAGGGTATCGCGGTTATAAAATTTTCTATCCAGCGCCATCATGAGTGCTTTATTGAAAAAATGAATGGTAATTTCAACTTGACTTCGCCTGATCTTCGTTTTAGAACCTCCCTATCATGAAGCAGGATAATGTCAATCCCATCTTTAATTTTTAGGTTTTTCAAGAGGTAAACGGATGAGTGAAATGAAAACCGTCGTAGCTGTTTTCCCGGGGCAGGGGTCGCAGAGACAGAAAATGGGGAAAGATTTTTACGATCAGATACCCGTTTGCCGTCAAACTTTTGAAGAGGCGGCCGATGTTCTGGGGCTGGATATTGCGGCGATTTGTTTTGAGGAAGACGCCCGGTTGAATCTGACCGAATACACGCAGCCCTGCATTGTGACCACGGAGGTGGCCATGTTGCGGGGACTTTCCGAAAAATACGGGTTTCAAGCCGATTATTTCGGCGGCCATTCTCTGGGTGAGTTTACGGCGCTGGTTGCCGCGGGTGTTCTGCCGTTTGCCGATACGGTGCAGATTGTCCGGACACGCGGCAGGCTGATGCAGGAAGCCGTTCCGGTGGGCGTCGGCTTCATGGCGGCTGTGATATGCGAAGACATAGACGTCGAGGCTTTGAAGACCGCGCTTCAGGATTTGCCGATCGACGTCGCCAATATCAACTCTGCCAATCAGGTCGTTATCAGCGGTGCAGCCGCCGCCCTTCCAGAGGCGGAAAACCGCTGCAAGGCGTTATTTACGGCGCCCCGGATATATCGGTTTGTGCAGCTCAATGTCAGCGCTCCCTTTCACAGCCGTTTTATGAAAAAAATTGAAGACCCCTTTGCTGAAACCCTGAATAATTTCAGCAAATCATTTCATGCCGAGAACGCTCCTAAAGTGACATCCAACTATACAGGGTTGTTTCACGCGGATTCCGTTGATGTGGTGATCGGCAATCTTGTCCGACAGCTTTCCAACGCCGTGCTCTGGCGCAATAATATGCATTCCCTGGTGTCCCGTGCCGGTCAGGTTTACGAAATAGGCCCGGGACGCCCGCTCCGGGACTTTTTCAAAACCATCGGTGTGACCTGCGAGTCGATTACCGGGCTTACGGCGGCGGAGAAAAAATTTTCCGCAGCTTGACTGCCGGAAACAGCCGCTTTCTTTGAGCGTCAGATCAATATGAGGGAAAATGATGGATTTAAGTTTCAGCCAAAATCAACTTCTGTATCTGGAAACCGTGCGCAAATTCGTTAAAAACGATATTGCGCCGCATATCCTGGAATTGGAAAAAGCGCATTGCTTTCCGTGGCCGGTTATCCATAAGGCCTGGGAAACGGGTATCATCAATTTATGCATTCCCGAATCGATCAAGGGATTTGATATCGATGTGTTTTCTTCGGCGCTGATTATCCGGGAAATATCTTACGGCGATACCGGTATTGCCACGTCCGCCATGTGCAACGATCTGGCCAATGTTGTGATCAGTCGGCGTGGAACCGACCAGCAGAAGGAAAGATTTTTGCGGCCCTTTGCAGAAAAGCCGCTGCTGGCGTCTTTCTGCCTGACCGAACCTGACGCCGGTTCCGACAATTCCATGATGACCAGTTTTATCGCGAAGCAGGACGACGGTTCTTATGTTTTGAACGGGTCCAAGTGTTTTATCACCAATGCGTCCTATGCGTCGCAGTTTACCGTTTTATGCAAAGTCGGCAAGCCCGCAGCCAATTTCATGGCCTGCGTGGTTATTCCCGTTGCGCCTGTGACAGCCGATGATCTGCCTGACGTCGCGAATTCCACAAGGGAAATCAATTTGCCGGAAGGCGGCAGAATCATCATCGGCAAACCGGAAGACAAACTGGGCCAGCGGCTCTCCAATACGGCCAGCGTCACTTTTGAGGATGTGATTCTTCAGCCCGATCAAATCATCGGGGATCGGCGTTTCGGTTTTAAATACATTATGGATGTTCTTGATTTTGCGCGTCCGATGGTTGCCGCCATCGGTCTGGGGCTGGCTAAACGGGCCTTGGATGTTACGCTGGCTTACACGCGCGAGCGCAGGCAATTCGGTCAGCGCATCTGCGATCTGCCGGTGGCCCGGGATATGCTGACCACCATGTGGAAAAAAGTGGAACTGGCCGAGTTGTCACTGATGAAAGCCTGCTGCAAAATTCAGGAAAACGCCGGGGATGCCGACATCTACGCGTCGCTTGCGAAAAATACCTGCGCGGAAGCGGCCGTCTTCTGCGCAAACGAAGGTCTGCACCTGCATGGCGGTTATGGGTTTACGGCGGAGTATGAAATATCAAAACTGGCGCGCGACGCTCATATTCTTGATATATATGAAGGCGTCCGGGAAGTGCAGAACATGATTATCGGACGGGAGATTGTCTAGACCTTGTGTCTGTTTGCCGTTTATCCTGATGCCGGGTAAAACGGGTTATGATGTTTTTCCATCTTAAATATTCCAAGGGAGGGAAGATGAAAAAAACGGACGTTGTTGCCTTGGTTACCGGCGGAGCATCGGGCTTGGGCGAAGCGACAGTGCTGGAATTGGCCGACAATGGCGCAAAAGTTGTTATTGTGGATATTGATGCTGCAAAAGGCGTGCCGCTGGCGGCTCAGGCCGGGGACCATGTTCTTTTTGTCCAGAGTGATGTGGTCAGTGAGGAATCTATTCGCCAGGCGATTGAAAAAGCTGTTCATCAATTCGGTAAAATTAATGTTGTGGTCAATTGTGCGGGTGTGCCGGACGCGGGTAAAGTGCTGGGCAGGAAAGGCCCTTTGCCGCTGGCATTGTTCAATAAAGTGATCCAGATCAATCTTGTGGGAACCATGAATGTGATTCGTCTGGCCGTTGAACAGATGGCCAACAATGTTCCCGGCGAGGAAGGCGAAAAAGGCGTGATTGTCAATACCGCATCGATTGCCGCATTTGACGGACAGATCGGCCAGGCGTCTTACGCGGCGTCCAAGGGCGGCATTGTTGGCATGACGCTGCCCATTGCGCGGGAATGCGCCGACTACGGCATTCGGGTTGTTACGATTGCGCCGGGGCTGTTTGAAACGCCGCTCATGGACGGTATGCCCCCGGCGGTGAAAGAAAGCATGGCCCAGGGTGTTCCTTTTCCGAAGCGTCTGGGCAGGCCTGTGGAATATGCCCGGATGGCGCTGCATGTTATTGAAAACCCGATGCTCAATGGCTGTTGCATCCGCCTGGATGGCGCACTGCGCATGCCGCCTAAATAATGGCGATGTTCTGAAAACCTGGGTGATAAGCGGCAAGCCCCTCAGATCTGCGGGGCGGTCAGCTTATCCACCGCCGTCCGGGGCAGGAAAGGATGGATGCCTTTTGCCGCTGGAAAATTTGACCGGTCCGGAGAGAGACCTGGTAAAATTGACTTGATAAGCACTGTTAATTCATGTAATCAGCTTTACGAATGATAGTCCATCCGAATGGGTAATGGTTGAGCTTATGAAACTATCTGAGGAAGGCACAAGCGTACAAGGCATCGATTCCATTGTTTTTTCACAGGTGCTGGATATGGTGGATATTGGTTTGGTGATTCTGGATCGGGATTTGCGCGTGCGATACTGGAACCGCTGGATGCAACTGCACAGCGCGATTGAACCTGAAAAAATAATCGGTTGCGCTGTTTGCGATGTTTTTGCCAACCTGCAGCGCCCCCGATTTTTAAATAATTGCAAGGCCGTTTTAACTTTTGGCAATTTTTGCTTCTTTTCTCAAAAGCTTCACCGCTATCTGTTTCCGTTTAAGCCGATCAGCTCTTTTGATTCCGGTTTTGAATATATGCAGCAAAGTTGTACGATGGGGCCGCTGCGCAATAAAGAGGGTCGCATCGACTATCTGTTCATCGCTGTGCACGACGTGACGGAAACGGTCAATTTTGAGCAGAAACTGATGGCGCTCAACATGATCGATGCGCTGACCGGCGTTAATAACCGCCGCAGTCTCGAAATACATCTCAAAGAAGAGCTTGACCGGCATAAAAGATATGACCGTCCTTTCAGCCTGATCATGTTTGATATCGATCATTTTAAAAAGGTCAATGACACCTATGGGCACCAGTGCGGCGATTATATTCTTCAATCAATGGCCACATTAATCGCCTCTTCCATCCGCACGGAAGATATTCTGGCGCGTTACGGGGGCGAGGAATTCTGCTGCCTTTTGCCGGAAACCGCTTTGGAAGCCGCGACAAGCATTGCTGAGAGATGCCGGAAAAAAGTTGCCGGGTATTGTTTTGAATATCAGGGACAAAATATTCCTGTTACCATCAGTCTGGGAGTGTCCTCCCTGAATGCGGAAACAAGCGGTCCGGATATGCTACTGAAAAAAGCTGACAACGGATTATACGCGGCAAAAGAAAACGGCCGCAACAGAGTTGAAATTGTTGAGTGAGCAATATCAATCCTTGAAAAAATAATGTTTTTCGATTAAGAAAAACGCGACATCAATGCAATGGTTTTTATCGATGTGTAGGGGCGGTCATGGTAAAAAAAATACTGATAGTTGATGATTCACCTATTTCCATTAAAATTATGAAAAGCTGCATTTCCAAGGATCAGGGATATGAATTATTTGACGCGGCCAACGGTCAGATTGGCGTGGAAATGTTTCAACAAATCAATCCGGATGTTACTTTTATGGATTTGACCATGCCGGTGATGAACGGCTTCGAAGCCCTGCAGGCAATCATGAAACTGGATGAGCGGGCGATTGTGATCATTGCCACCGCCGACGTGCAAATCAGGGCCATTGCCAGAGCGCATGATCTGGGCGCTTTTTCCGTCATCAAAAAACCACCAAGCAAAGAAAAGATCGCTGCTGCGATTGCGGAAGTTGAAGAAACACTGGCGGAGCGGGGATAATCTATGGAGTTCAGCACTCAAGACGCATTGATTACAGAAGAAGAAACAGATATTCTACAGGAAATCATGAACATCGCGTTTGGTCGTGCCGCGTCCGATCTTGCGGAATACATTGATATTTTTGTAATCTTGAGCGTGCCTTATATCAAACTTTTGCGCTCGGCGGATCTTCCTCCCTACATCCATGAGGAAATTAAGGACTTTGATAAAGTATCCCTGGTGGAACAGAATTTCTGGGGAAAATTCAAGGGGAACGCTTTTCTGGTATTTCCCGCCGATAGCGGCAAGAAAATACTTTCCCTTTTTGACGGTTCAGAGGAGCATTTTGAATCGGATCCTGTCTATGAACTGGAAAAAGAGACCTTTCGCGAAGTCGGGAATATTCTGATTGGCGCCTGTGTCGGGAAAATTGCCGAACTGTTGGGGGATGTCATTACCTATTCGCCGCCCCGGGTTGTTGTGGAGCGCAGTCACGGCAGTGTTATTTCAGAGACCCTTTTTGACAAAGACTCTCTGGCGATTGTCTTGAGGACGGTTTTTGATTTTAATGAACAAAATATCAGCGGCTATCTTTTCATTGTCACCAATGAAGAATCTTTTGGCTGGATGAAAACGGCGCTGCATAATTTTCTGGAACAGTACGAGTGTTGATTCTTTTATCCCGGTGTTCATCGATCGACGGTTGTCCCCACCGCTTTATTCCGTGATTTCTTTGCGTAACAAAACAGGTTTTGTCTGTCTCTTGCGCATCCGAATATTGAGCATTTCGACGGCCACGGAAAACGCCATCGCAAAGTAGATGTAGCCTTTCGGAACATGGACGTCGAATCCTTCGACAATCAGCGTGACCCCTACCAGAATGAGAAAAGACAAGGCCAGAATTTTAATGGTCGGGTGATCATCAACAAAATCGGCAATCGGTTTGGCGGCAAACAGCATGACGCCTACCGCCATGATGATCGCAATCGCCATGATGGAGACATGCTGAGCCAGTCCTACCGCCGTGATGACGGAATCCAGGGAAAACACAATGTCAAGTGCGGCAATCTGAAAAAGAACAGGGGCCATTTTCACCGTTTTCAGCTTCGGATTTTCTTCCTCCATCCCCTCCAGACTACTGTGAATTTCGTGGGTGGCTTTGGCCAGCAGGAATAATCCGCCGCCAATCAAGATGATGTCCCGGCCGGAGATGTCCTGTCCGAAAACGGTAAACCAGGGTTGCGTCAAATTGGCCACCCAGACAATGGAAAAAAGCAGCGCGAGGCGAGTCAGCATCGCCAGCATCAATCCCAGATTGCGGGCAAGTTTTCTTTTTTTTGCCGGCAGTCGTCCGACCAGAATGGATATGAAAATGATATTGTCGATGCCCAGGACGATTTCCAGAGCCGTCAGGGTTCCTAGAGCAATCCAGGCTTCAGGACTCGTAAACCATGCAAACATAATTTTTCTCCGTAGATCAATTTCAATCATTAAAATGGCAATAGAAATCCAGCGTCTGCCGATGATTCTTATTGACAAAATTGCGCGAATAATAGCTTAGTTCAGTCCCAATTTCAAATTAAAAAAAGCCGCTTGTGCCTGTGACGGCCCTGCATTCTTCGATCTTCGGGAAGTCATGATCGCCGGTCCAATATTTCCTTGACATGCCAGACCGATATTTTTATAGTCTGACCGTATGCAAGCTATATCAAAATATCATGATATTTTAGCGAGGGGGATGAATATGAAACGAAAGGTATTGGCGCTTATTTTGTGCCTGGCATTGCTGACTTCCTGCACCGTCACTAATGAAAGTGGAAAAAGTGTTACCACCGGCTTTGGTAAAGCCATGCTGGGGGTTGCCCAACTGGTGTTGTCTCCACTGCAAATCGCGGCTGGCCTGTTGGAAGGAATTTCTTCGATCCCTTATTACCTTTCCACCAATGTGCAGGATATCAACAAAGGTATGATTGCGGCCAACGCCAAAATCACGCTGGATGATACGTACGAGTCGGCCTACGGGAAGCGAATCAACGCCGTTCCGGAAACCGGAGATACGGGAGAAATGTTTCGGCGAATGAAGCACGCATCGGCATATTTCCAAAAAGTTCTGAGCCGCTACGGCGTTCCCGATGCCAATCATTACATCTTGACAAGTATCGATACGGCCAATTCCAAAGGTTATACGCTGTTTGCCGTTGTTTATCGTCCGACCGGCCAGATCAACGTTGTTGATAAATACGACGGCACGACGATCAGAAACTTTACATCCGATGATCGCCTGTTCTATGAACCGTTTGCCAGAGATGCCAACGGGAAATCTTTGGATGCCATCATTGACTGGGCGGCGATGCCCCGCGAATTTATCAATACCCAAAAGGCTCAAGCTCTGCTTTTAACAATGGCTGCCAATTCCGTAGCCAATGAAAAGCGGTCCCCCGACTACTGGGATATCGAAAAACGCTGGATCGCCGGAGCCTTCCAGGAAATAACGGAACAAAAAATGAACGCTGTTAAAAACAAAATGAAGATCAGCGATTAAGCCGTTGTTTAACAATAACTGTCACATTGTCATGTCGTAACCGGCATAAGGGGCCGTAACGAAATGGCTAGAATTGTAACCGTTATTTCTTAACGGCCCCTAAAGGCTATTTTCCGGCCTCCGCACCGTTATTCATGATCGTCTCTACATAGCTGCGGCCGTATGTGGCAAAGGGCGCCAGAAGATCGCGGGCCTCCGTGATTAATTGATCTGCCGCGGTCTGACCTTTTTCCGTTTTGATTTTCTCGACGATTTGTCCTCTTTCCGCGGATGTCCCCAGTTCGAAATCAGGATCGGAAACGAATTTCTTCGGCATATATTCTTCCAGCGCCGTATCCAGTTTCTCCGCTTTGTCGTGCGATGTTTTGGCGACAACATGGCGGGGGATCGTATCCACGTATGGCGGAACTTCTTTTGCCGATTGCAGAACCGTCAGGATGGGATTATTCTTTTCTTTATCCCGATAGGCTCTTTGCAGGATGACCTGCACAAATTTTTCTATCGCCGCGTGCCGGTTCGAAACGAGCTGGATGGCGTTAGCCTGGGGGCTGTGAATGCCGATCATATCTACCGTGTTGATCCAGATCGCGTGCGCGGTGCTGATGCCGGGCAGAACGGTGGCGTGATATGGTTGGGTCAGATCCGCAAGATAATGCAGCCCCCAGCCGGAGAATCTCCAACCCCAGTAGGGATGGCCTGTTTGGAAAGCGAATTGGGCCAGTTTCTTATAAAGATGGATGCGGAATTCGGGATAGGTTTTTCTCAGAAAACCGGCAAGGGAATACATAATTCCTGCTTCATGGTAAAATCCCATGTGAAAAGGCGCCTGACTTCCGTATTCCAGATTGGGATTTCCGAAAGGCTGGGTTCCCAATCCGTAAATCTTGCCGAACTCCGTTTTATTGTCTTCAAAAAGTCCGATATCAATTCCCAGAAGATCCGGTTCGTCCGAAGCGCTGGTAACAATGTCCAATGGACGCGCCATATCACCCGGTTTTAATCCGGCAAAAATGATTCCGCTCCAATCGGATGTATCCCGCAGAAAGGTAAGTTCTTGATGCTGAATCAATGGTTTCCCATCCGTTTCTTCTCCCGGAATCATTTGCAGGTAAAGAGGAAATTTAGTCGTCGGGTTGACACGGATGGCATGACAGAAGCGAAGAAGACTGTCATCGCGGTTTCCTGTGGCTTTGAACATCAGGGAATCGGGCAACGGCGCATACCATTGAAGATTTTTTTTCGCCCATGCTTCTTCTTCGGCAAGCAAAGATTCCAGTTTCTTTTCTTCGGCGCTGATGAAGGATTCCAGGCTTTCCACGGCAACCGGTGGAGCGTTGCGCACTTCCGGCATGCTTCCGGCAACAGCGTAAGTAATCAGGGGATGCTCGCTCCAGGCCCAAACGGCTGTTGATGGCCAGAAGAATAAAAACATCAAGAATAGCATGGCTATCCATTTTTTCCGCAACATTGTCGGATTCATCATGTCATTTCCCTCCTAACGGCCTCTAGAATCATGGGTTTATTTTATTGATCGAACCGCTTTAAGACAAGCCACACAAACGCCTTCGGACTGATAATGATCCCCCGGAACAGCTATTCCTCCGGCCTTTTCGCCAATATTAACCATGAAATTACCCTCGGCGCAGCGATCGGCGCTCCAGAGATACCAACAATAATTTTTGATATCAAAAACGGGGTCCAGATAGCTTTGCCTGCCGCTGTCCATTTTACCGCTGGGTTTTTGTTCAACCAGAGACGCGATTTCATTCAGCGTTGGGATTCGCCAATCGGAATAACCGGCAAATTTTCTTCCATTGAGTTGTTCGATGTGTTGTTTTACTTCCAGAATGTTTTCCCTGATATCATAAGAACGCATCCACATTAACCCGGTTTTCAAATCGGAGATCGTTCCATCTTCGTTGTTGACATACTTGTTTTCAATGTTACCCGTGGAAACGCTGTTCCATAATTCACTGGCTTCCCTGAAGGTGACAAATGCTTTCGGTTGCGGCCGCAATTTCCCCCAGAGCTTGCCTTGTTCAGGTTTCTCTTCGCCAACCTGAACTTTTCCCGACAAGACAACCTGATAAGTGCCGTCTTTCTGATATCCGATATCGATGATTTGAAAACCGGACAGTAAAACAGCGTTCGCCCTGCTTTCCACCATATCGTATTTCAGCTGAAAATTTTCGACTTGGGTGATCGCTTTAACGGACACGCCGGCTCTTTCAATTGCCTGCAATTTGGCATTCATCACCGCTTCTTGATAATCGCGGTCATGGCTGGTTTTCACGCCGTCGTCAATGCCTTTGATCAGCACTTCTATGGTTTCAGCAAAAATGAATCCGGGCTGGCACGCGATCATTATGCATAAAACAAAAAGCAATATTATTTTTCTCATCAGGGCCATCCTGCAAAATATTGAAGATGAACGTCTCTATACCATTTCATGAAAATAATAAAGAGGAAGAAACAAATCGTCGTCTTGCAGTCGGTGTGAACAGCACTTCATCTCGTAGCCGCTTAGTACTCGATACCCGCCCGATCCTTGATGCCAGCGGCATAGTGATGCTTGATTTCTTTGATGTCGCTGACCGTATCGGCCAGTTTGATGATTTGCTTGTCCGCGTAACGGCCGGTGAGAATCATATCCAGCGCCGGCGGCTTGTTTTTAATCAAATCGACAACGTCTTCAAGGGGGATGAGTTTGAAATCAACCGCCACGTTGATTTCATCGAGGATAATCATGTCATATTTCCCGGAGGCAACCGCTTTTTTCACCAGGTCGAATCCCTGCCGGGCCAGTGCTATATCTACGGGGGCGGGGTTGTCGCGCATGACAAAGCTGTCCAGACCCGACCGGCGAATGGTCAGCCGCGGCAGATACTTTTCCGCGGCCACATACTCGCCGTAGGCACGCCCTTTCATAAACTGAAGGATAAAAACTTTATAGCCCTGTCCGACGGCGCGCAGCGCCTGCCCGAAAGCGGCTGTTGTTTTGCCTTTGCCGTTGCCGGTGATGACGATAACCAGACCCCGGGGCGCCGGGGCGGAAACCGCCAATGGTTTCTCCTGGGTTGTTCCCTTTTTTTTCGCCGTGCTTTTTTTGGGTGCGTTATTTTTCCCGGCTGGTTTCATGGCTTTTCTCCTGATTTGAGGAAACGGCGCGCAACGGCTTCCGCTTCAGTATAGGGATCCGCTTCCCGGTTCTTTACTTTTTGTGCAATTCTCTTCAATTCGCCGCTGTCCGTCAGTTTACCAAGCAGCGGATCGAGAATGCAGGACTTGAGCGCATCGGAAATTTCGATCAGCGCCTGACGTTCCATACGGTGGGAAAGTTGTCCGCTCGCGAGCAGATGCGCGTGATGATCCGAAATTTTTCGCGCCAGTTCGGCCGTTTGTTCGGCAAAGGCAGTCGGTTCATACAGGTTGCCGATACTCACGATCGGCGGTTTCCAGGCATCCGGCGTCAGAGGAGAGGCGGCAAGCAGACCGGTGAGTTCCGTCTGCAATTGTTTTGCGCCAGGGCGGTCGGCTTTGTTGATGGCGAACACATCGGCGATTTCCATAATGCCGGCCTTCATGGTCTGAATTTCATCCCCCATGCCGGGCACCAGCACAACGATCACGCTGTGCGCGTGATGGATAATGTCCAGTTCCTGCTGGCCGATGCCGACGGTTTCTACAAGGATGACGTTCTTGCCCATGGCTTCCATGACGTGGATGGCGTCGCCGGCGGCCTGCGAGAGTCCGCCTAATGCGCCGCGCGTGGCCAGCGACCGGATGAACACGCCTTCGTCTTCCGCGTGTTTGAGCATGCGGACGCGGTCGCCCAGAATGGCCCCCCCGGAGAAAGGGCTGGTCGGGTCAACGGCCAGAACGCCGACGGTTTTGTTCCGCTTGCGGAATTCAGTGATGAGCGCGTCGGTCAGAGTGCTTTTGCCTGCGCCGGGCGCGCCGGTGATGCCGATAATAAATGATTTCCCCGTGTGTTGAAAAAGCTGCTTAAGCCTGGAGCGCGCTTCGGGCATTCTGTCTTCCAGATCCCGGATCAGGCGCGAGGCGGAACGGATGTCGCCTGCGCATATTTTGGCAGTGGTTTCCGTCATGTGTTTTTTAAGGATGTTCGTCTCTTGTTTGAATGTTGGTGCGGATCCAGTCCACAATGGAGTCGAGCGAAGCGCCGGGCGTAAAAATGGCCTTGATGCCCGCGTCGTAAAGCATCTGAAAATCCTGCTCGGGAATGATGCCGCCGCCGATGACGGTAATGTCGGAAGCGTTCTTTTCTTTGAGCAGTTCGACCACACGCGGAAACAAAATGCGATGCGCGCCGGACAGACAACTCAATCCCACCAGGTCCACGTCTTCCTGAATGGCCGCCGCGGCGACCTGCTCCGGAGTCTGGTGACAGCCGGTATAAATCACTTCGAAACCCGCGTCGCGAAAGCAGCGGGCCAGAATGCGCGCTCCCCGGTCATGGCCGTCCAGTCCGGGTTTGGCCACCATCACTCGAATTTTTCTTGCCGACATAAAGTTCTCCTTTAATACAGGCCGGGGTCCCTGTACTCCCCGTAAACTTCGCGATAGACGTCGCAGATTTCCTGCTGTGTTGCCAGATTCTTCACTGCTGCAATACAACAAGGCATCACGTTTGTCCCGGTTTTGCAGGCGGTGCGGATGTCGGTCAGAGATTGCTTGACGGCGCGGTTATCACGCTTGCGTCGGGCATCCTGCAGCCTTTTGATTTGTTCCTCACCCATTTTTTCATCGATCTCCACCAGTGGCATGGTATGCTGTTCTTCCGTAACATACTTATTGACACCGACCATAATTTTTTCATTCGCATCCAGTTGCCTTTGAAACCGGTAAGCCGCTTCGGCAATTTCCATCTGTGGAAACCCCTTTTCGATGGCGGCCACCATGCCGCCCATTTCGTCAATTTTATGGATATATTCCCAGGCTTTTTCTTCCATTTCATTCGTCAGAGATTCAATAAAATAGGAACCGGCCAGCGGATCGATGGTGTTGGCGACTCCGGTTTCTTCTGCCAGAATCTGCTGCGTGCGCAGCGCGATTTCCACGGCATGCTCGGAAGGCAGGCAGAGAACTTCATCCAGCGAATTGGTATGGAGGGATTGCGTGCCGCCCAGGATGGCCGCCAGGGCTTGTGTTGTTGTGCGGACGACATTGTTGTACGGTTGCTGAGCGGTCAGTGAACACCCCGCCGTTTGTGTGTGGAAACGCAGCCACCAGGACCGAGGATTTTTTGCACCGAAACGATCCTTCATGATTTTTGCCCACATACGTCTGGCTGCCCGCATCTTGCAGATTTCCTCAAAGAAATCGATGTGGGAGTTGAAAAAGAAAGAAAGACGCGGCGCAAAATCATCCACATCCATTTTCTTGCGGCGGATGACGTCTTCGACGTATTCGATGCCGTCGCGCAGCGTGAAGGCCAGTTCCTGTATGGCGGTGGCGCCGGCTTCACGGATATGATAGCCGCTGATGCTGATGGTGTTCCAGTGGGGGACGTACTTCGCGCCGAACTCCACCGTGTCGCTGATGAGTTTGATAGAGGGTTCCGGCGGGCACATGAACGTCTTTTGCGCGATGAATTCCTTGAGCATGTCATTCTGGATGGTGCCGCCGATTTTGGCAAGCGGCACGCCCTTGGCGTCCGCGGCTGCGCAATACATCGCCCAGAGGATGGTGGCCGGGGGATTGATGGTCATGGACGTGGTGACCTGATCCAGCGGAATCCCGTCGATCAGCTCCAGAAAATCCTCCAGCGTATCAATGGCCACCCCGCATTTGCCCACTTCGCCCAGTGCTTTGGGGGAATCGCTGTCGTAGCCCATGAGCGTCGGAAAATCGAAAGCCGTGCTGAGCCCCGTCTGGCCTTCGCGGAGCAGCATGCGCCAGCGGGCGTTGGTGTCACATGCGCTGCCCATTCCGGAAAACATGCGGAAGGTCCAGTGCCGTCCACGGTAACCCGTTACCTGATTGCCGCGCAGGTAGGGAAATTCACCCGGTACGCCGATGTCCCGGACAAAATCCACACCTTTTAAATCTTCAGGCGTGTAGAGTCTTTTAATGTCCAGGTCGGAAACGGTCGAAAAACGGTCTTTCCGGTCGGGATGGCTTTTCAGTGTTTCCTGAACCTCATCCTGCCATTTTCCGGTCAGACGCTGAGATTTTTTTTGTGTTTCATCCGAGAAATACAATTTGCCCCCCCTGTTGATATGGTCATTACGGGGAAATCACCCCGGGACTGCCATCTGAAAAACGTACCAGAATTATCTTAAGTGTTCTATTTTTGTCAAGGAATATTAAGATTTGCGCCGAGGGGATGATCGTGGCGACAAATAAAAAGGCGGGTCAAATTGGGCCCTGCCTTTCTATTTACGGGAGGGCGGGGTTTTACTTATGACCTGCCTTGAATTTAGCGCTTTCCTCCGCCATTTTGTTGTATTTATTTGTTTTAGCGGCTTCGGTATATTGACTCCTTTTCGCCATTTTCGCCATTTTCTTTAAAGATTTTAAAGGGATTTCTGAGATCGTTTTGTTGGCAAGGCCTGACGGCACGCCTTTGCCCAGGTCCGGATCTATCATAAACGTTACCCGGGTGTGTTCCCGATCAACCCATTCAAGGGTGAATAATGAATTGAAGGAGGGCATTCTGACGTATCCTTTGCCCGCATCGTAGGACATATCATTGGTGGAGTCGCCGTAAATAAGATTCTTGCCATTTTTCACATCAATGATGGTTTTGCTTTTAAGGACCATATCCCTGTCGGTAAGCAGCGTAAGATGCTGGCGGAACCAGAATATAAAAACATCTTTTTCGTCATCCACAACTTTCAATATTTTTGTTGCTTTGCAATCTTCCATCCATCCGGGATAATTTTCAATATCTCTAAGGATAGTGCCGATGACTTCGATTCTGGCCGGTATCGTGCATGTCGTTTTAGCCGCGATATAATCTCTGCCGGGAACTACGCTGGTATATATCTGGCAGCCGTCTTCCGTATCGACACGTTTCCATTGGTACTTGTCAGCGGCAAAACCTGTTGTAGCCGTGAGCAAAAACATCAGCGCCAGGGTCATGACAACATTTCTTTTAGCCATAAAATCCTCCTGATTGGTATTATGTCTGTCATCTTGCACATTTTCTGCAATAGTTCAATCATTCGATCATGATTTCAACCGCTTCTCTATTGACAGAAGAGAGAAACGGGCATATAGCCAAACCTAATATTGTTATAGAAAAGGCAGACCAGTGTTATGTTGGAATTAAAAAATTTGTATTTTTCAGTGCCGGAAAACGGGGAAAACGGCGGCAACCTGCGTAACATCATTGACGGAATCAATTTCACTTTTGAAGACGGCAAATTTTACGCGATCACCGGACCGAACGGCAGTGGCAAGACCACGCTGGCTAAATTGATCATGGGCGTTAATCCGATATCGCAGGGAGCGATTATTTTCAATCGTCAGGATATTTCCGCTCTAACCATTACCGAACGGGCCAAAGCGGGTATTGCCTACAGCTTTCAACAGCCGGCGCGCTTCAAGGGAATCACCTTTCGCGATCTGCTAAAAATTGCCACCGGTATTGAAGAGGAAAACAAGCTTCTGGAAATTCTTGGACGAGTGGGCATTTGTCCCTTGTCATTTTTGGATAAAGAGGTGGACGCCAAGCTTTCCGGAGGGGAAATTAAAAAAATCGAACTGGCCACAACTATTGCCGCCAACCCTAAACTGGCCATTTACGATGAACCGGACACGGGGATCGATTTATGGACCATCGGTCCGATGGTGAGTCTTCTGAAAAAAGAACTGGCCGAAAATCACACCACCACCATTGTCGTAAGTCATAATAAGGCCTTTTTGGAGGCGGCGGATGTGGTGATCATTATTAATTCCGGCCGGATTGCCTACCATGGAAACCTGGAAGGCGCTATGCCGCTTCTGGATGATTTGAGTGTGTGCACTTACCGGGACAGCTGTGAAGGAGATCGTGATGCTGGATGCTATAGATAAATCATTGTTAAAAACGGTTGCCGACCTGGAAGAATTGCCCAAAGGCGCCTACAATATACGAAAAAACGGCAAGCTCCTGAGCCGTCATGTATCGGCCAATATCAATATTGAAACCAATGCCGATGAGACGGGCATTATTATCAAAATCAAACCGGGAACGAAAAACGAATCGGTTCATATTCCTGTTATTTTGAGTCAGGCTGGTCTCTATGACGTGGTTTATAACGCCTTTATCATTGGCGACGATGCCGAAGTGACCATCGTCGCCGGCTGCGGGATTCACTGCGGTTCGTCCGAACCGGAAGGTCACGCAGGCATTCATGAATTCAGGGTCGGCAAAAGGGCGAAAGTGACCTACGTTGAAAAACATTATGCTTCAGGCGAAGGCCGGGGCCGCAAAACGCTTAACCCGACCACCAAAGTCTTTCTGGCCGAAGGTGCGCACGCAGAAATGGAGTTAACGCAAATTGCCGGCGTCGATGAAGCCAACAGGGTCAATGAAGCGGTTTTGGGACCGGACAGTCTTCTGCTGATTACGGAAAGGGTTCTCACGGATGGTGATCAGACAGCAGTCTCCAAGAACAATATTGTTTTGAAAGGCGCGGGGAGCCGCGCCAATATGATTTCGCGCTCGGTGATGAAGGGCAATTCCAAACAGACTTTTTACGCGCTGATGGATGCGCAAAACAGATGTTTCGGTCATATTGAATGCGATGCGATTATCATGGACAACGGAACCAATGAGACGATGCCGTCGCTGAAGGCCGGCCATCCGGATGCGGAATTAACGCATGAAGCCTCGATCGGTAAAATAGCGAGCGATCAACTGACCAAACTGATGAGCCTGGGATTGACGTATGACCAGGCGGTGAACCGGATTATCCAGGGTTTCCTGAAATAACCTGACGTCGCCGTTAATAAAACAGGGAATCTGCCGGTCCATCCATCGGGACGGTATTTCAATCATACGCTGACCGCACTGCTGGAAGAACGTTGTGGGCGCAAGGTTTATCCGGCGCACCGCCTTGACCGTGAAACTTCGGGCGTCATCCTTCTGGCCTTTTCTGGAAAAAGCGCGGGCGATCTGGCCGAAGCGTTGGCGGAAGGATCCAAAGAGTACCTTGCCCTGGTGCACGGATGTTTTCCCGATCATGAAACAATCATCGATTTGCCTTTAGGACGAGACCCTGAATCCGCCGTGAACAAGAAACGCAAGGCGTGGACTGGCGGAACCCAAAAGGCCCTGACGCGTTTTCACAAAGTGCTGACTGCCGGGGAGTTTTCCCTTGTCCGATGCTTTCCCGAAACGGGCAGACTCCATCAGATACGCGCACACCTGAAATCCGCAGGATTTCCGATTGTTGGCGATAAACTTTATGGCCGGGAAGAAGATGCTTTTCTTGAATTTATCAGAAATGGATTCACCGCCGAACTGGAGGAAAGTCTTCTCCTGCCGCGCTCGGCGCTCCATGCCGCCAGACTGGTCATTTTACATCCGCGCACCCGGAAAAAGATGATCATCCGGGCGCAGCTTCCGGAGATGTTTGCTGATTTTATCCGTAAGGAAAAAAACGCGCACCCAAGCAGGCGTCCAGGTTTGGGTTTGCGGGAGTGATTAATCCACCGTGCGGTCTTGCCTTTGTGCCTGGCGTCATTGGCATAACCGTTGTCCGGGATTCATTTTTGGTTTGCGTCATGGCATAAGAAGTTCTCTGGTGCGGCAGGCATAAGGATCAAGCAGATTATGCCGCCTGAATTCTCCTCTATTCTTTGAGATAAAACTGCAATTTAAGGCCGCTGACGTCCACGATATCGCCGTCTTTGAGATCGTAGCGGCGTTGGATTACTTTGCCGTTAATCTTCATTTCCTTGCCGCCGGATGGCGTGATAAAATAACCTTCTTTGCGACGATTAATCAGGGCGACCAGCTTGGGGGCAAAAAAACCTTTCAATTGAATAGCGGAACCGGCTTCTTTCCCAATCGCGGAAACTCTTTCTTTGAGTTCATATTCTTTCTCGTCCGTTGAACCCTCAAGAACCACAAAACCGCCCAGCGCCTCCGGAATGCTCGTATCCGCGGCCGTGATGATTTTCTTTTGGACATCCGGTGTAATCACCATTGTTTCGTCCATGGAACGGCCACGCACCGCAAAATTTTTTGCATCTCCCTCCCTGTTTTTATCGGACGTGACATTTAAGGAGTGCACGCCGATAACAATGACGTCACTATTGAAAAGCTCCGATTTGGCCGCGACTTTCTGGCTGTTCAAATAGGTGCCGTTCAGGCTGCCTAAATCTTCCAGCATGAGCGCATTGCCTTCCAGCTTGATGACAGCATGGTGACCGGATACGGCTTGATTATCAATAACGATATCGTTGTCCGGTTTACGGCCGATCGTGGTCACTTCCTTGTCCAGTACAATTTCTTTGACAGCCGCTTCCTTGTATTTCAGTAAGACCTTTGCCATATATCACCTCCGGAAAAATTCCATGAATTTAAACAAACCTGAATACCATTTTTTGTTTTTCTTAACACAACCTATAATCACAGTGATGTTATCTTTGCCGCCATTTTTATTGGCTGTATTCACCAGCGTATCACATGCGGTCGTGGGATCACCTTCACTGGAAATGATGTCCAGAACAGCCTCATCCGTTACCATATTACTAAGTCCGTCGGTGCACAAGAATAAAATATCATCGCCAAACAGGGTCAGCTCGTCCAAATCCGGTTCCGTGTCCGCATGGATTCCCAAAGCTTTCGTGAGGATGTTTTTCATTTCCGATTGGGCCGCCTCTTCCTTGGTGATTAAATCACGCTTCACCTGTTCATTGACGATGGAATGATCATCGGTTAACTGGTCAATATTGCCGGCGCGGATCAAATATACACGGCTGTCGCCGATATGGGCAATGCTCAGTTTATTTTCGGTGATGAGGACCGCCGCAATCGTGGTGCCCATTCCTTTTAATTGCGGCGAGCTTTGAGCAGCCTCATAAACGGCCAGATTGGCCAGGCGGATCGCACGGTTCAATCTGTTGGTGGCTTCGGAATAAGCGGGATCACAATCCCGGATACTTTTTTGAGGACGCTGAAAGTAATCCCGGATCACATTGATGGCCAGACTGCTGGCTGTCTCGCCGGACGCATGGCCGCCCATGCCATCGGCAACGATAAGCAACCCCAAATTTTCATCCAGATAAAAATTATCTTCGTTATTCGAACGGACTAAACCCTGATCGGTTTTGCCGCTGGCCGTGAGATTCAATGAAACCTCCTAATTTAAACAGGCAAGCAAATCATCCGCCAAGGACTTGCCGGTTTGGTAACGGGTCTCCACATCTTTGGACAACAGTTTTTCCACAATCGGAACCATCTTTTCCGGAATGCCGGGGGAGAACTCTTGAATGGGCCGCGGCGGAGAGGCCGTGATTTTGTACATCAGGGTGGCAATGCTGTCCCCGTCAAAAGGTTTTTTCCCGGAAATGAGTTCGTATAAGACGACGCCCAGTGAAAACAAATCAGAACGGCCGTCCACTTTTTTGCCGGCTATTTGTTCGGGCGACATATAGCTTGGCGTACCCATGACAACGCCGGTTTGCGTCTTGGAGGTAGCCATGACCCGGGCAATGCCAAAATCCGCCACTTTTACTTCACGATTATTGAGCATCATAATGTTGGCCGGTTTGATATCCCGATGGACAATGCCGTTTGCGTGGGCATAATCGAGCGCCGCAGCCACACAGGAAACAACGCGCACAACTTCTTCCATCGGCAACAGATTTTCTCTCTTGGTATATTTCTCCAGATCGGTGCCATCCAGGAGTTCCATGGCCATGTAAGCGATATCGTAATCCTCGCCGACATCATAAATGGTGACAATGTTCGGATGGGACAGCTTTCCTGCGGCTTCCGCTTCGCGGAAGAACCGTTTCTTCACTTCGTCGATCTGTTCGGGATCAATTTCTTCATACCGCAACGTTTTAATCGCCACTTCCCGGTTAATGCGCGGGTCTTTACCGAGAAATACCGTCCCCATGGCGCCGCGCCCCAATTCTTTCACAACTTCGTAACGCCCCAGCGTCGGCTTGATTTCGGTGTTATCCATGATGACGGTGGCTTCTTTTTTGGATCCGGACAGGCCGAAAATCATGGTTTCTCCGGCAGCCGTCAGCTTCTTGATGCGCTCGCTGATATCTTTAAAATTTCCAGCTGTGGCAATATGCTGATAAACCGCCACCGCCTTGTTGAGCATGCGCTTTCTTTCAAAATCCAAACCGAGATTATAGAGCAGTTCTTTCACCGATTCATCTTCAGCGGGGCATTTGCGGAATTTATCAAAGGCCATATCCAGCAAACCCTGCCCCTGGAAGGACAGTCCCAGCATCTTGTTGGTTTCCACGCTGTCGGCTTCCATGCGAACGTTTGTTTTTTCCGTCAGCAGATACCTCTTGGAGACAATGACGATGTAGCCGACAATCAATATGAGCGCCGGATAAAGCGCCCTGATCCAGTAGCCGTAAGCGGCAAAAAGATAAATCGTTGTCATCATCCAGCCCAGCAGGAGAATCAGAGAAACCATGGCGCTGATGCCGGCCTTGAGTCGCGGAATGACCAGCGCAATGTAAAGGCCGAAGACAAGAATCATGATGAGTTCCAGCGCGTTTGCCCAACTCGGACGAACGATGTGATCATCGTTGATAATATTTTCAATAACATTGGCAATGATTGTTCCCGGCGGGACGTTGACCGCGGTTGGCGTAACCTGCATGGCGCCTAATCCGGCTGCGCTCTGGGCGATAATCACGATCTTATCTTTAAAAACATCAGGCGCGACTTTTTTATTGACGACATCAAAAAACGAATAATAGGGAATGCCGGAAGTGTAGCTGATCAGCATCCTGTTGCTTTCATCAACAGGAACGGTTTTACGGCCAAATTTTATTTCATTGCCCGGTTTCAGCGTCTGCAAATCGTAATTGAGGTATTTTAAGGTCAACTGCAGGGCGAAAGAAGGAAAAAGCTTTTCTTCAAAATTAATAAACAAAGGCTCGCTGCGCACCGTGCCGTCGCGGTCGGCAACGATATTAATGTGGCCCAATCCCATGGCGGTTGCGGCAAACTCGGCGATGGGGGGGACGATTTCCCGCGCGGTAATGCTGTTGTCTCCACCTGTCGGCGAAAGAGAGTTTTTTTGCAGATAATCCGGGAGATTCGAAGCCGTTCTCCCCGAAGGATTGCCGGGGACAAAGAATAATGGCAGCACCACATTTTTACCTGTGGCAATCGAATGGGCCAGGATCGCATCATTATCGAGCCTTTTTTCAGACGCTTTCAAAGAGACCAAAATACCTTCCAGACTCTGCTTTTTTTTAACCGGGATGGCGGCGGCAACGATGCCCGGCGTCTTTTGCGCAGGCCCGGTTTCGACGACGCCCGGAGCCTTCGGCGCCGCTGCGGTTACGGCAGATCCTTGATTCACGTCAGCCGGATCACCTTCAATTTCTTTGATCAGATTGCGTACCTCGAGAAGTCCTTGATTGGCATCCTTTTCCGAATAAATAATATCCAGGCCGATGACCTTCGCCTGATAGGATTGCAGCAAATCAACCATCGCAGCGATGCGGGCGCGGGGCCAGGGCCAGCGGCCAAGGTTGGTAATGCTCTGTTCATCAATGGCAATGACGGCGACAGGTGCGGACGATGGTTGCACCCGCAGATTGGCGTTTAAGTCATAAATGCCGTTTTCAAGCGTTTCCAGCGGTCCCCAGGAAATGAAAAAGGAGAATAATGCAAGCAACATTAAAACGATACCCAGAATGAAATCAGAAATCGTCGAATTTGTAATTTTTTTCATGCACGCTCCTTCATCAGGGGGAAAACAGCCAGCTATTTCACATTGAGGAAAACATTTATCATAAGTAATGGGCATTTAGCAAGTTTTCTTGTTAAAATTTTTTATGCCGCGGCCTGATCGTATTTTCTCATGATAAATCATCCTGACGCTTTACAAACCGACGGGAAACGCATCGTGACCTCAAGCAGCAATATAACACAGCATGCCATTGATCAGGCTTTCTTGAACGGCGCCGTCGCGTTTGAGGTCCTGAAGATACACGCAGGTTTCATTGAGCGTCATAAACTTTTCCCAGTCATCCCGGTGAGCGGTCGTTCCAGCGAGCATTTCGCCGCAAATGGCGTAGGGTGTTTTGGGATCAGCGCCGATGCTTTTCAGAAGCGCCTGCTTTTTCAATGTATGGTGTGTGCGGATTTCCTGTATGCGTTCATCGACGCCGGAGAAAGAATTTCCATGTCCCGAATAAATCGTGGTGATCGGCAGTTTGTCGATGATCTCCAGGGACTCCAGATAGCTTTTGAGCGGTTCAAAGACGTCATCATGGATATGGGGGCTGAGACTGGGTGCAATATAAGGCAGGACATGATCGCCCGCCAGCAGCAGATTTTCATCCCGGAAGAAGAAGCAAACGTGTCCCGCCGCATGTCCCGGCGTAAAAATAACTTCAAATGAACGATTGCCGAACCGGCGAATTTGATTATTCCGCAAAAAGGTATTCACTGCAAAGCGCGGAGTGCGGGCGCTGATCTCTTGAATCTCCGCCACGATCGCTTCTATCTCCGAAGGCGGCAAGCCCTGCCGGGCGAAAAAGACTCTGGCCTGCGCAATCATATTACCGGCCTCAAGAAAATGCGAATGAACCTGATGAGAGACTTCCGATAAATGAAGACGGGCATTTGACTTTTTCTGAATTTCTTCCGCCAGGCCGCAGTGATCGGTATGGGTGTGGGTGATGTAGATATCGCGGATGGATTCGACGGACAGACCGATGCTTTTGATGTCCGCCTCCATCTTTTCATAAGCGCCGGGCATGTGCATGCCAGTATCGAAAAGCGCGATATCCTCTCCGTCAACCAGCACATAGGCGTGGACATGGCGCAAACGAAAAGGCATGGGCAGTGTCATCCGGTAAAAGTTGTCCGAAATTTCAGTAATCATCAGGTCACCTCCTTATATTTGCGCGGTCACTCCGCGAATGAAATTCGTTTTTCAATAGCGGAGTATCAGTGCTAAAGACGAAACACTTCAATGCAATAAGCAATGATCATGGCTGTAACCGTCAGGCTGTGGACTTTCATCATCGCCAGATTGGCCGGCGCCATGGCCAGGGGATCATGCAAATGACGTTTCATAATTCTAAAGGATAGGATGGCAAAGGGCAGACTGATCAGGCCCAGCACAACGAAAGGCGACAAAACCTGCGCCCATGATCCGATCATCAGGATGCCGTAAGCCGTTGCTATGCCGGAACCGTAAAGAGCAGCGCCGACCTTTCTTCCGCAGCGGGCGACCAGATTCCATTTACCTCCCTGTCGGTCGGCTTCGTAATCGGGAATTTCGTTGATGATAATCATCGACCACATCATAAAGCCCGGCACCAGTGAAGCAATCAGCGGTTCCCGGGCGAATGTCTGTGCCTGAACGTAATACGAACCCAGCACGATAACCGGTCCGAAATTGACCATTTGCGCCAGTTCCCCGAACCCCCGGTAACCGAAACGAATGGGCGGCACGGTGTAGAAAATGGAACAGAACATGCCGAAAAGCCCCAGAACCAGAACGGGCCATCCGCAGGCATAGGTCAAATAGGCGCCAATGGCCGCGGTTGTTGCAAAACACAGACCGGCTGCCTTCAACATCTGCGTGTCCCGGAGGAGGCCGTCTGGCAGGACACCGCTGCCGCCGGTGAAAAAGTTCTTTTCTTCGCCTTTTTGCAAATCAACAGCATGACGGCAATCAAGTACATCATCTACCAGGTTGAGTCCGAAGTGATTGACGGTAACCCCGACAACAACCAGCGCAAAGTACAGCAGGTGAAGCGGATAGCCCTGGGCCCAGGCCATCACACCCCCTAAGAGCGCCGGAAGAATGCTGGGCAAAACAAAATGGAGGCGAAGCGCGCGCAGCCAGACGTTCCAGACAGGCATCCTGATCATTCCCGGTCTGGCGTTGCTGGTTAAGGGATGGTTTTTTCTGATTTTCATGGCTGGACTTTACCGTATCGCCTTCCCTGGATGGTGGCGGCGCCGGACGCCGGTCCGTAATGCCTTATTCCTTGTGATTCTTGAGTACCTCCAGGATTTTATCCTGATACCGCAAGGCCAGCAGGGAAACCATCACGGCTGCGACGGCAACAATGGCCAGCAGCGTATAATGTTCCTCGCGGGCAATATTGCCGCTGATGGACAGCATCATGGTGCCGAAGAAGCGGCCGATTGTGGAAATGATAATAAATGTTGATGTCGGAATGCGGCTGACGCCCATGATGTAGCATAAATAATCTTTGGGAAAGCCCGGAAGCAAAAAGAGCAGAAAAGAAACCAGCAGGCCCTTATGCTCCATGAAATGATCGAATTTTTCGAAGACTTCTTTCTTCACCGCTTTTTCCAGGAGCGGTTCGCCGAAAAAGCGGGCCAGCATGAACGCCAGCCACGAACCGATGGTTAAACCGATCGTGGAATAAATCGTCCCCCATAAAGGGCCGTAAACATAGCCACCAATAAAACCGGTTAATTCTCCAGGTATCGGCGAGGCAACAACCTGAACGATCTGGAGTAAAATAAAAACGATTTCATCGTAACGGTAGGACTTGATAAAATTAACAATTTTATCTTTATCTTTAAAAAAAAGATAAATGTCAAAATGAACGAAAAGATAGACGCAAAGACAGAGTAATAAAACGAGCAATAAAATTCGGAATGCTAAATTTTTATTTATCAAGGGAGATCAATGTTTCCAAAATTAAATTTATTGAGGTTTTTATATGAATAATATTCTTTCGTCAAATTGTTTCCGCTACTCCGGGAAGGATCAGGAAGAGAAACCTCTATTCAGGATACTGGTAAAATACCATTCTTGCCTCAAAATAGTTGACTAAATAAAATGGATATGCAAGAAAAACGCATTCTTGAGAAATATTAAATAATGCTGAAGACACATTGAGCGTCAACAGAGGGGGAATCTATCAATTATGTCAAAAGTGCCGCAAAAACTGGATCGAAAGAAATCAGAAATTTATAAAGACGCGCCCATAGCCAAATTCGGAGAAAGAAAGCCTGACTTTACGACGATGGGACGAAAAATAAAAAATCCCCACAAAAAATTCCGCGAGGTGGTTTGCGTGGAAGCATGCCGGACGCCCTATGGCCGTTCCGGCGGCGCTCTGAAAGATTTTTCGGCTATGGAACTGGGCGCAATGGCGATCAAGGAAGTTTTGCGCCGTACCGCCGGTAAAGTAAAATCTGCGGATGTGGATTATATTTTCATGGGACAGGTGGTTCCCGCGGGATGCGGTCAGATTCCGGCAAGACAAGCCAGCATTCTGGCCGGCGTTCCGGAATCCGTCCCTTCAATTACCGTCAATAAAGTCTGCTCGTCCGGCATTAAAACAATTGATCTGGCTTTTCAGATGATTCTGCTGGGACGGGCGGATATTTGTATCGCCGGCGGCCAGGAAAGTATGAGCAACTGTCCGTTTGTTCTGCCCGATATGCGCTGGGGCGCCAGGATGGGGCTGCCCAACGGGCGTGTCGTGGATGCGATGGTGTATGACGGACTCTGGGACGCTTTCTACAATCGCCACATGGCGATTCACGGTTCGGAAGTGGCCGATGAGTTCGGCTTTACGCGGGTAGAACAGGATGAGTGGGCGCTTAATTCCCAGATGAACGCCGTTTGCGCAATGAATGAAGGAAAACTGGACGCTGAAATTTTTCCCGTGGAAGTGAAACAGGGTAAAAAAACCATGATCATTGATCAAGACGAAGGGCCAAGGCCGGAAACCACGCTGGAAGGGCTGGCCAAACTTCAGCCGGTGTTCGGCCATCTCAGCACCGTTACCGGGCAACCCGGCAGTGTCACAGCCGGAAACGCCCCCGGCGTCAATGACGGAGGAGACGTTTGTCTGTTAATGAGCCGGGAAAAGGCTGATGAACTGGGTCTCAAGCCTATTTTCACCATTGTGGATTATGCCGAAGTTTCGCAGCCGACCAAAGATATCGCCACCGTGCCGGGACTAGCCATTAAAAAGATTCTCGAACAAAACGACATGACCATCGATCAGATGGATGTCATCGAAATCAACGAAGCCTTCGCCGCGGTGGCGCTGGTCAGTTGCCGTTCCATTCTGGGAATGACGAGAGAAGAGATGTTTAAAAAAGTGAATATCAATGGCGGCGCAGTGGCATACGGCCATCCCATCGGCGCTACCGGCGCCAGAATCGCCATGACGCTGGGCTATGAACTGCAGCGTCGCGGCGGCGGTTACGGCGTATGCGGTATTTGCTCGGGACATGCCCAGGGCGACGCCATGCTCATCCGGGTGGAAAAATCCGGTTCAGCCGACTGACACGTACTGAATGGCGGGGCTCATGCCCATCAGTTTACCGACGCCATGTCGGCTGGTGATGACCAAGAAAGGAACAGGGTATGCTTGACTATATCAAACAGCATGAACGCTGCGTCGCGGAACTGCTGGGAGCGAATTCGGAACGTGACGTACAAGGCGAGTTTCTAGCCTATCATGACAAACAAATTTTATGGATACAGCATGAAAGACTGGCCCATCTGATTACCATGATGTTTGTCTGCCTTTTCTTTTTTCTGGCCTTCGGTTTTACGATGATTCATTTTATGTTTCCCTGCATTCTTCTTACGGCATTACTTCTGATTCTGACGGTTGCCTATATTCTTCATTATTACCGGCTCGAAAACAGCTTACAACGGTGGTATTTATTATCCAACCGGATTAGAACAAAGATGCTTCAGGACTAAGTAATATGAAGCGGCATCACGTGATTTTTATTCGGAGTTAACGACGTTCATGAAGGTCATATCCATTGTAGGAACCAAGAAGACGGGCAAAACCACTCTTGTGGGTATGCTGGTTAGTTCTTTGGCCAGATACGGCAAGGTTGGAACAATCAAAAATATGGCTACGCATCCCGTGGATCATGGCGATACCAGGCGTCACTTCGATGCCGGGGCGGATGTGGTGATCGGCCTTGGCGAAGCCAGGATAAAGGTGACCCGGGAATGCGGTGATTTGGCTTCAGCCTTGGCGGATCTTCAGACTGAGGGGGTTCACTATGCCGTTGTCGAAGGTTTCAAACACAGCAATCTTCCCAAACTCGTGATGGCTGACATTGAGGTGTCTGAATGCATCAGAAGAGTGTCGTTTTCCGAGTTGAATGACGATTTGATCTCTGACCTTACAAATCTGGTTTTGGGCATGGACGATTATCAGGCTGATTCCCCTCGATCAAGGTGACATCAACGCCAATCCATCCTTCTTTGAAAAAACATGACGACAGGCTTTTTCTCTTTGACCTTGATGAATATTTTTAATATAGTCAACCCTATATTTTACCGGTAATAACAAGAAAGGAGCATCAGCATCATGGTCGATACAAACACCCCCTATATTGACAATTCAGGAAACGTCATCGTTCCATTCAATGCCGACCCTAAATACCACTTCTGGAATGGCGGACAGTCTTTATCCGCTACTTTGGTGGAAATTAATGCGACTGAAAAAATATGGAAGAAACATAGCGAGAAGCCGTATCCTGGGCATGCTGCTTAGGACGAAGGTTCTTTGCCGATATTGATGATGTCTGGAAAAATACACATAGGATTCTTTAAAAGATGCAGGATGTCCATTGATGAACCTGGCGCACGGGCATAGCGTGAAGGAATCTCATGACGCCGTTATTGAGATTTGGCGGATGATGCATCCACGCTTCCAAGAGCCGCTGGAAGAAACGATGGGGAAGAAGATCGATTACAAAATTCCTTATTGACAGCATGTCTTTTCAGTATTACTAAAACGGGTAAGAAACAAGGGAGCGTATTTTATGATTATCGTAACCGGCGGCGCAGGCTTTATCGGCAGCGCCTTTGTCTGGAAGCTCAATCAGGAAGGCATTGAAGATATCATCATTGTCGATCGCCTGGGAACGACAGATAAATGGAAAAATCTGGTGAATCTCCGTTTTGAGGATTACATTGATAAAGATGATTTTTTTCAGATGATTTGCGACGACGATCTGCCTTTTGAAGTCCGTGGTGTCGTGCACATGGGCGCCTGTTCTTCGACGACCGAGCGGGATGCGGACTATCTATGGGAAAATAACTTTCTCTACACAAGAACATTGGCTGAGTGGGCCATCAAGCGCGGCGTCCGCTTTATCTACGCCAGTTCCGCCGCGACGTACGGCGACGGGAAACAGGGTTTTTCCGATGACCTCACTAGAATAAAGGCACTGAAGCCCATCAATATGTATGGTTACTCCAAACAGGTGTTCGATGTGTGGGTGCTGCGCCATCAACTGGAAAACAAAATGGCCGGGGTTAAATTTTTTAATGTCTTCGGCCCCAATGAATACCATAAAGGCGACATGACCAGCGTTATTTTTAAAGCATTTCATCAGATTCGTGAAACAGGCAAGGTTCGCCTCTTCAAATCCTATCTGTCCCAGTATCCCGATGGCGGCCAGCTGCGGGATTTTGTGTATGTTAAAAATTGTATCAATGTCCTTTGGTGGCTTATGCAGAACCCGTCGGTAAACGGTATCTTCAATCTGGGAACGGGCAGGGCGAGAACTTGGAATGACCTGATTTCCTCGGTTTTTGCCGCGACGGGCGTTCAACCGAATATAGAATATATTGAAATGCCCGAATCGCTGCGCAATCAGTATCAGTATTTTACGCAGGCGGAAATGAACAAACTCAAAGCGGCAGGCTGTCCGGTAGATTTTTCAACGCTTGAGGATTCCGTGCGTGATTACGTGGGAAATTATCTGCAAAAACCGGATCCGCACCTGTAAAAAGAGGTTCAAAAAGTTATTTACAGGCGCGCTGTCCCGTTAATGAAGGAATATCTGGGGCGATGGCTATTGTTTAAGTGCTTGTAAATATACGGTAAATAATGTTCTGAAAAATAATCATACAATAATGAAAATTTCTTCTTGACAGTTTTGAAAGCAGGGAGTAGAAGTCCACTTCTGTTCGTCAGAGATGTTCTTGAAGGTAGTTGAAGTTTTCAACATGTTCACCGATGGTAGAACTCGAAGTTGTCGGATGATTCCTGGTTACTGACGTAACAAAAAAATTGAAAATTAAGCTTGACAGGAAAATCAAACTGATTTAAATGTCAAAGCTCGTTTCAAGAAGGCTCTTTGGAAATTGAATAGTGGGAAAATGAATTTGTGGGTCCTATTAATTTATTGAAATGTCAAGCGAGTTTAATAAGAAAGAGAAATCTTTCTTTACAGGATTAAAACTGGAGAGTTTGATCCTGGCTCAGAACTAACGC
>CAYOPU010000002.1:0-39789 GCA_964405915.1 uncultured Smithella sp.
CAAACATTGTCAGCATATTGATGGAATAACCCAGCAGTCCCATAACGCCGAAAGTCCCCAGGAGAACCACCGGCACGGCAATCGTCGGGATCAGGGTAGCCCTCAGGTTGCCCATGAACAGCCACATGACTACAAAGACCAGAAAAATGGCGATGAAAAGGGTTTTCACCACTTCATTAATGGCCACCCGGATGAAGGGAGTGGTATCGTGGGGAAAGACGACCTTAACGCCTTCCGGGAAGAAACGCTCCATTTCCGACATCTTGGCCCTGACGGCGTCGGCCGTGTCCAGCGCGTTGGCGCCGGCGGCCTGACGGATGGCGAGACCGCCGATTGGTTTGCCGTTGTATGAGGTTACAATATCATATAACTCAGTGCCCATCTCGGTTCTGGCCACATCTCTTACCCGAACGACAGAGCCGTCCGGGTTGATGCGGATGGGGATGGCGCCGAACTCTTCCGGCGTCTGGAGCATATTTTGGACAACGATGGAGGCGTTCAGGCGCTGGCCTTCCACCGCCGGCGCGCCGCCGAACTGACCGGCGGAAACTTCAACGTTGTATGCTCTCAGCGCCGCAATGACATCTTCCACAGTGATCCGGTAGTCCGTCAGTTTATCTGGGTTGAGCCAAATGCGCATGGCATAGCCCGCGCCGAAGATTTCCACTTCGCCGACTCCGGGCACCCTGGAAATAGGGCTTTCCAGATTGGACTCCGCAAAGTTTATCAAGTCCTTCATGTCCATGCGACCGTTTTCCGAGATCAGCCCTACAACCATCAGGTAGTTCCGGCTGGACTTTCTCACCTGGACGCCCCGGTTCTTGACGTCATCGGGCAGGCTGGGCAGGGCGGTTTGGAGCTTGTTTTGCACCTGCGACCAGGCGAAATCCGGATCGGTGCCCGGGTCAAAAGTCAGTTCAATGCGGGAGCCGCCGGCCGAATCGCTGGTGGCGGACATATACAGCAGATTTTCAAAACCGGTCATCTTGGATTCGATGACTTGTGTAATGCTGTTTTCGACCGTCTCGGCCGAAGCCCCTGGATAGCTGGCTTGAATGGCGATGGACGGCGGAGCGATCGTGGGATACTGAGCGATCGGCAAATTATAAATAGCCAGACCGCCGCCCGCCATGATGATAATGGCGATCACCCATGCAAAAACCGGTCGATCCAGGAAAAATTTTGATAACATCAGGCGCCTCCGTTAATTTGTTTTTGCAGGCGGGGCCGCATGCCGATTTTTCCCGCTGATTTTCTTTCCGTTTTCAAAAGGGAAGGCTTTCACGGGAACGCCGGGTCTTACATTCAATACCCCTTCCACAATCACGCGCTCGCCGGGTTCAAGCCCGGATGAAACAATCCAGGAATCGCCGACGGCACGGTCGAGTATAAGTGGCTTTTGTTGAGCTATGCCTTTGGCGTCCACAATTAATGTCAGAGGGTTCCCCTTGGGATCCCGGGAAACGGCCTGCTGGGGGATCAGGATGACATTTTTTCGAACCCCTTCCTGGACAACGGTCCGGACAAACATGCCCGGCATCAGAACACCGTTCGGATTGGGAAACACGATGCGCAGAATGACCGAACCGGTGCTTGGATCGACGGAGACATCCTGGAACTGAAGGGCGCCTTGCAGGGGATACTCCGCGCCATCCTCCAGAAAGAGGCGGACGCTTCGCATGTTTTTTCCGTTGTGATCCAGACGCCCTTCCTGCAGCTGGCGGCGCAGGCGGAGAATTTCGGTGGTGGACTGGGTGACATCGACATACATGGGATTCATTTGCTGAATGGTGGCCAGGGCTACGGGTTGATATGCCGTCACGAGGGCGCCCACGGTGATACTGGAGCGTCCAATGCGGCCCGAGATCGGTGCGGTAATGGTCGTGTGCTTCAGGTTAATGCGAGCCGTTTCAAGGGTCGCTTTCCCGTACTGAATATCCGCCTGCGCCTGTTTCAACGCGGCGGCTGCGTCATCATAATCCTGCTGACTGACCGCTTTGTCGGCGAGCAGTTCCTTCAAACGTTTTTCTCTTAATTGAATGGCAGAAAGCTGCGCCTCGGAGCGGGCAAGTGCGGCCTGGGCATTATCGATTGCCGCCTGGTAGAGGGAAGGATCGATTTGAAAAAGTACCTGACCCGCTTTCACATCGGAGCCTTCCGTAAACAGGCGTTTCTGTACGATGCCGCCGATCTGGGGACGCACTTCGGCGATGAGATTCGCGGAAGTGCGTCCGGATAGTTCGGTTGTCGTGGTCACGGACGTTGCCTGTACGGCAACAAAGGAAACTTCAGGAATCGGTTGCTGCCGGTTCTTGTTTTCGCCGCAACCGCTCAGGATTAAGCCTGCAACGAAAATTCCCGCGGCGGCCATCAATCGGGCTCTGTTCTCTTTTCTCATCTAACACCTCTGGTATTTCATGAATTTTTCCATAAAAAATATTTATGACCTTTTGATGCTGTCCCAGCAGGCTTCAGCGATTTGCTGGAGCAAGGGTTCTTCCAGTTCAATGAAACCGAGGGTATGGTCGCGAATTAAATAAAGCAAGGGACCGATGGATAGGGAAAAAAGCACCATAACGGGGAAATCTTTCAATATATGCTGAGAGATTCCATCTTCGAAGATGCCCCGGAGTGTTTCGGGGCCATGATGATTTATGTTTTTGCCCAAAAACTTATCCCTGCGTTCTGAAGTTCCGTAAGGTGAGTTGACGTACTGCTCCATATAACGGAAATGAATGGGGTTGGTTAAAAAATACCGGCAGCTTCCAACGAAGATATGGAAAAACTTTTCCCGGACCGGTTTGTCGATGGGATAACCTTCCAGGAGCACCTCACTCATTTTACCTTCGATTTCACGGAATAACTCATTGATAAGCGCATCCTTGTTTTCGAAATAGCGGTATATCGTTCCGGCGGCCACGCCGGCTTTTTTTGCGATCAGCGCCATGGGCGCGTCGTGAAAACCCCGTTCGGCAATCAGTTCCAATGCCGTTTCCATAATATCGTTACGTTTATCTGATGGATTCATTACTTCACCCAATTATATGAATGAATGTTCATTCATCGAAATACTGCTTATCGCAAGCTTAGTAATGTTGTCAAGCGTTATCTATTTCCTTCGGGAAGCCTCCTGGTCGAATTCACTGTTCGGAAGGGATGCTGTAATGACGCAGCAGATCGCCAAACTGATCCGGTGCAACAGGCTTGCTGAAATAAAAGCCCTGCATTTCGTCACAGATGTGATCGCGTAAGAAGTCTTCCTGTTCCTGCGTTTCCACGCCTTCGGCCACGACGGTAAGACTCAGAGCCCTGCCCATGGTGATGATCGCTTCGGTGATCGATCTGTCCTCGCAATCCTGCGGGAGATTACGAATGAAGGATCTGTCCACCTTGAGCGTGTCGATGGGGAAGCTTTTGAGATGAGCGAGGGAAGAGTACCCTGTTCCAAAATCGTCAATGGCGAGCCGCACGCCCAGTTTCTTGATTCCGTGCAGCACTGCAATCAGGCGCTCAGGATCATGCATTAACATGCTTTCCGTGATTTCCAGTTCCAAAAGATTTGGCGCCATGCCTGAATCATTCAGGATGGCTTTGATATCATCCAGTAATTTATCATCCGTGAGTTGACGAAGCGATAAATTTACCGCTACACAGACAGGGGGCAGGCCCTGACGCTGCCAGGCTACATTTTGCGTGCAGGCTGTTCTGATCACCCACTTGCCGATGGGCACGATTATCCCTGTTTCTTCGGCCACCGGAATGAATTGTGTTGGGCTTATCGAACCGAGGGCTGCGCACTGCCAGCGCAGCAGGGCTTCCACACCCGTGATCATCCCGGTTTTAAAATTCACCTTGGCCTGATAGTGCAGCGATAATTCGTTGCGATCCAGCGCAAGACGCAGATTTGACTCGATTCCCAGGTGTTCAGTGGATTGCACCTGAATATCCTTGGAGTAAAACTGGTAGTTATTCTTGCCTTCTTCCTTGGCGAAGTACATGGCAATGTCCGCATTTTTCATCAGGGATTGTTCGTCCCCTCCATCCCTGGGGTACAGGCTGATGCCGATGCTGGCGGTTACCCGGCATTCCTGGCCCTCAAGCATCACCGGTTTTATCGTATGGGAAAGTATCTTGTGGGCTACGATGGCGACCTGACTCGCTTCTCCCACTTCCTCGATCAAGACAACAAATTCATCTCCTCCCAGACGACCGACAACATCGACTGACCGCAGCGTACTTCTAAACCGTCTGGAAATCTCCTTCAGCAGCCGGTCTCCCGCCTCATGACCCAGCGTGTCGTTGATGGTTTTGAAACGATCAAGATCGATAAAAAAAACAGCCAGCTGACGTTTATGACGCTGTGCGGAACGGATGGCCTGACTCAACAGTTGGCTGAACATTAAACGGTTCGGCAGTCCGGTCAGGGCATCGTGGGTAGCCATATAGTTGATCTGCTGCTCGATCCGTTTGCGTTCCGTAATATCGCGGATGACGCCCTTAAATCCTGTTGGCTTGCCGGATGAATCCTTCTTGAGGATGATGGATGTTTCAATGAAGGCTTCAACCCCGTCTTTTCTGATAATCTGCCAATCGAATGCTTTGGCCGGTTCCCCTGTTTTATAAACATGATTAAATGCGTTAAAGACTTCTTTGGCAGTTTCTTTGCTGGTAAACTGCCGATGATTCATACCGATCAATTCTTCTTTGGAACACCCGATAAGCCGGGACATGGAATCGTTGACAAAGGTAAAGTTTCCGGCAAGATCCACCTCAAAATAGCCTTCCTGGATGCTTTCCAGAATGGTTCGATATTTTTCCTCACCCTGGCGTATTGCTTCAAGCGCAGCCTCCCTTTGGGCTTCCGCCTGTTTGCGTTCTGTGATATCACGCATTGCGCCGATAATGCTTACCGGCTGCTTGTTTTTATCTCTGATAAAGGTAAATTTCGTCTCCGTCCATACGGTAGTTCCGTCTTTTCGACTGATTTCCAGTTGAAGTGTCCGGGAGATGTTCTCATTTAGTTCTGTTTTGGCCAGTTCAGTGACCTCGGCAAGTTCCTTCGCGGCCAGATTTCGGGATGAAGGCGCAACGGCATCAAAAGGCGCCTGTTGCATGACCTCTTCCGATTCATATCCCCTCAGAGCTTTTACCGAAGGGCTGACATAGGTATAATGCAGATTTACATCCATCACGAAAATGACATCATGCATGTTGTCGGTCATCTGTTTGATGGTGGAACGGCTCTTGGAAATCTTCGTTCTGAGGCCGGAAATATGTCCCCCGATGATGGAAAAGAGCACCAGGACACCGGCCAACACAAGCCACTGAAGATATTCCATGTGAAAATTGACACCCTTGGGCGGGTTAACATGAAGACAGGCGATGACGCCGCCGTATGTCAGGAGAGTAAAAATACTGATATATAAAAACCCCCGGGTATTGAGGATGAAGATGCCGAAGAGGAGGATAATGACGTAAATCAAGAGCAGGACACCGCGCAACTCATTGGCGTAAGACATGACATACATGACCATGATGATGGCGGTACACATCTGCATAACCGTCAGGCTGGGATCGGCCATTTTCAGGTTCAGACCAGAGCGGAAGAGTATATACATGACAACGTTGATGCTGATGGCGGCGGTAAGCCACCCGTAGAAAGCTTCCGTTTCAACGAAGCCGGCAAGGTAGGCAAAATAGCAAAGAAACCCGCAAATGACGTAAGCGGAAAATGCCATCAAAAAACGGCTGGTGCGCAGCGCCTGTTTTGGATTATTCCCGAGTATGATGGAAAAATTGAAGCGAGACTGCTTTTGCATGGGGGGAGTATATTCAGAATGGTTTTATCTGTCAATAAAATACATCCAAAATAGTCGACGCCGTTCATCATATCATGATGCACGGTATTGAGCGCAGGGAGATCTCGATGCTGATGCAGATCGGGATCATTTCCTTCATCGCCCGGGCGAGATTCTTCATGGATACCGGAACAACCTGCTTTGCCTGGTCATTGATGCCCAATGAGAAAACGAGAGACATCCTAAATACCCGCTTTCTTTTTTAGAAACAGCGTGTTTGAGGGTGGCGGAGTTAAGAGGATGGTTTGCCGCCGTCATCTTCTGTATTTCAAGCGTGTTGCTCATCAATCCGTTTTTGTTTAGAACGATCTGATTATTTCTGATCCAATGCCTCCCGCGCCTTGACGAGCAGATCGTTTCTGGAGAATGGTTTCTGAATGAAGAACATCTCTTTGTCCAGGATTCCCTGGTGGGCGATGATATCGGCCGTGTAGCCGGACATAAACAGGCGCTTCATGTTGGGGTAGAGGGAAAGGATTCTGTTTGCCAGGTCACGACCGTTCATCTCAGGCATCACCACATCGGTTATCAACAGATGGATCTCCCCGTTGTGTTCCACGGCCAGTTTGATCGCCTCACCCGGAGTGGCGGCGCTCAAAACCTGATAGCCCTGCTTTTCAAGGATGATTTTGCTCAAGTCCAGAATAGCCAGTTCGTCCTCAACAACCAGCACGGTCTCGCGGCCACGGGCGACCGGTTCTGGTGGTTCTTCTATCTTTGTCTTTTCGGTCTTGCCGGTGTGCCGGGGCAGGTATATCTTGAAGGTTGTTCCCTGGTCCGGTTCGCTGTAAACATTGACGAAGCCGCTGTTTTGCCTGACAATGCCATAAACGGTGCACAAACCCAGGCCCGTGCCTTTCCCGATATCCTTGGTGGTGAAAAAAGGTTCAAAAAGCTTGTTCCGCGTCTCCTGATCCATGCCGCAGCCGTTATCGCTTACGGCGAGAAGGACATAGGCTCCGTGGTTGAAATCCGGGTGATCGGCGCAAAAGGTCTTGTCGAAGATAATATTTCCCGATTCGATGGTGATCTTGCCCACTCCGGATATGGCGTCACGGGCGTTGACGCAGAGGTTTGCCAGGATCTGATCGAGCTGTGACGGATCCATCTTGACCTGTAAAGGCCCCCCCTCCGGCAGCCAGGATAGGTGAATGTCTTCTCCGATCAGCCGCTGCAGCATCTCGAGCATGCCCTCCACGGTCTCGTTCAGGTCGATCACTCGGGGGAAAAACGTCTGCTTGCGGGCAAAAGCGAGGAGCTGCCGCGTAAGATCGGCGGAGCGCTCCGCGGCTTTCCCGATTTCCCGGAGATGAGCATGAATCGGATGGCCGGACTCGACCCTTGCCATGGCCAATTCCGTATGGCCGAGAATGACGCCCAGCATGTTGTTGAAGTCGTGGGCTACCCCTCCCGCCAGTCTTCCTACGGATTCCATCTTCTGGGACTGGTTCAGTCGTTCCTGCAGATGCTCCTTTTCCAGCTCAGCCTGTTTGCGCTGGCTGATGTCCCGGCACACGTGAACATAACCGCTGGGTGTGCCGTCTTTGTTGAGGAACACATCGCTGATAATTTCATAGGGGATTTTCTGGCCGTCTTTCGCGAAGAGAGAGTATTCGTTCGGGCCCTGCTTTTTGCCTTCCATCAGGATCAGCGTGATTTTCTCGATGGCTTTAAGATGTTCTTCGATGGGAAGGAATTCAAGAATATTCCGGCCTTCCACTTCTTCCGGACGGTATTGGCCCATCTTAAATGTATTGTCGTTCGCGAAGAGAATCTTTCCTTCGAAATCCGTACGGATAACAAGGTCAGGGAGCGTATCAACCAGCCGTATATACAGTTCCTCACTTTCCCGCAGAGCGTCCTCTACCTTTTTGCGCTCGGTGATGTCATGTGCAACAACATCGGCGGCAATCACACGGCCTTCCGCATCGTAAATATTTTTAATGTGCAGCTGAACATGGAATCGCTTACCTTTTTTATTTAATATTTCAAATTCTACGATCTCCGGCACTTTTATACCCTGAGATATTTTTTCCACACGATCCAAAAACAGTTTTCTGCTCTCTTCAGTCAAAATGTCGTAGGGACTTAGAGAATTTATTTCTTCCCGGCTGCAGCCGGCATATTCGCAAAAAACATCATTCGCTTTTATGAATCTTCCGCTCTGAAAATCAAGCCGGTATATCCCGGCAGGCGAGTTGTCAAATAGCTGCCGATAATTTATCTCGCTTTCCCGTAACATTTCCTCCATATTCTTTCTGTCCGTAATGTCACGATCAGATCCATGAAAGCCTTTTAGAAAACCTGCGCTGTCAAAAATAGGCACAGCATTGCTTTCCAGGTAACGAATGGTTCCGTCTTTGTGTTTCCAGCGCACAACAATGTTTGACCAGCCTTTTTTCTGCTCGATGGACCGAGACATTGTTTCCCTCATTTTGGGAATGTCTTCTTCATGAACAAGATGATGAGCGGCGCCGTGCCTGATGATTTCATCAGGGGTATATCCCAGGATGTTTTCGATGGCGGGATTGCTGAAGGTGTGGTTGCCGGCGTTATCTGTGGCCCAAATCCATTCCTGGCTTGTAGCGATAATGGAATTGAATTGTGCTTCACTGATCCGCAGCTTCTCTGCCAGCTGCTTTTGCCTGTTACTGGCTTTTGCCGCTTTTAATTCTCTATTGATGGCGGAGCAAAGGCGGGACAATTTACCCTTTAAAAAATAATCATGAGCTCCTGAACGCATGAATTCTGTGGCGGTCTCTTCGCCGATCGGTCCTGAGATAACGATCAGAGGAATACCTGTCTTTGTTTTCTTTAAAAAAGCAATGGCTGAGGGCGCCTTGAATCCCGGCAGGCTAGCATCGCAAAGGATGATATCCCATTGTTTTTCTTTGATGGCTTTTTTCATGGAGGCGGCGGTTTCCACCCGCTTGTATTCCGGATGGTACCCGCCTTTTTCAAGCTCACGGCGTATCAGCAAAACATCATCTTCTGAAGCTTCAACCATTAATACCCGAAGGGACTTCTTTTTCATGCGGCTGCTTCCTGTGTCGAAATAATTTCATTAGTGGAACGGTTAGCGAATGACTGCCGTGACCGATGGATGGTTCATCATCGGCCCCTGAAGACAGGCCTGTTTAAAGAGCTTCCTTTTTGCCGCAAATATACAAGTAAGTGTCTTATATGTCAAAGGAAAGAATGACCACGAACATGTGGGCGCCGACCGGTATTTGTTGTTTTATGTGAAGATGTTTATTTCCAGAAGAAACTTTCAGCAAGAACAGGCGCGCTCATTGTGAAATATTTTCTTTACAGTGATGGGAATTGTTTATAAGCATGAGACGGAAAAGGAAAGAAATGGAAAAATGACCATGAAACAAAGAACAACAAAAACAACCGGCGGTTTTCCGCGCCGGTCGATCCCCGTCATTCTGTTGCTGCTGGTGATATTGCATCTTCAACCGGCCCTGGCCGCGCCTGTACCGGATAGTTCCCACGATCTTTCCGATGCGGCCATCAGGCTTGTTCAGTTCGGTACGGATTCCAAAGCCAGTCTCGATTCCCGGGCGGTTGCCGCTCTTGTGGATTATGTTCTCGGATCCAAACCGCATAAGGAAACCGAGCTTCCGGCGTTCAACAAAGCCACCGGCGCCTATTGTGAATTCGATACAAGGATCAGTTTTTCCAATTTTCTGCAATACTCTTACAACCGCCAGATTCCCGCGGTTCTCAGGAGTCCGTCGTCTCTGCGATATTCTCTTTGGAACTCCCAGCAGGGAAAATTGCAGAAATTGCCCAAAAGTTGGGTGTTGGTCTCGCCGAACAGCAAGCCGGAGATCATCCGCGGATTAGAGCACGATGCCATCACACCGGACCTTAACACAGGGATCTATTATGAACACGATCTCCAGAGAACGCTCATCCTTTTCAACCACAAGGGACGGCACGCGCTTATTACCATATCCAAACAGATCAACATATCTGATGTCGGTAAAAAGGGCGTTATCCTGGGAAATGATGATGACTGGAATTACTACTATTCAGGAGAGCCGGGATCGACCAAAGCGGGTTTGGGATGGGTGAAATCTTACATCTATGACTATTTTTCCGTGACCGTTTACGTTGAGGCGGGCGCTTCGTCAGGCATGGTGCGAACCGGCGTTTTTCAATGGATTCGCGCAGGCTGGTCCGGATTTAATTTCGTGCAAACGGAGCATGTCATCAAGGGAATCAAACGATTTGCAAAAAATTCAAAATCCGTCCTTGAATCACCGAATCTGCCCTCGCCAAATCAGATCGCTTCGGTTTATCAACGGTTTTCCTCTTTGCCTCAGAGTGATTTGCTGGAAAAATATGCGGCGCTGCAACTGGCTCGCCAGTCACTGGCTGTTCAGAGCGGTAAAATCAAAACGGATAAAATGAAAAGACAGAACTTCGGCGCCGGCATCCCTCAAGAACAGATGGTTGAAGAATTGATGCTGGAGTATTTAAAGATTGCCCTGGGCAAGCCGTCTCTGTTGGGGAAGCAAGTTGTTTCAGGCATTAATTAAAAAGCTGTTTTAACGACTCAAATGCCAAAGGGTTGATATAACCGGATATCGTTTTTTATCGGAAAGCTGAACGGAGGTTAAAGGACAATGGCAGTTAAACCCAAAGGCGCCGTTAAATCTGGAGCATTGGTTAAACATAAATCCACAGCCAAACTACCGTCGAAAACCAAACCACCATCAAAAGTGAAACCCAAAACGGTCGTCAAACCGAAAAAGAGCGGACATGCCGAACAAAGCGATTTTTCCCTCTTTTCAGAAGACATTCTATCCAATGTCGGCGTAGGAACCTATATTGTGCAAGAGGGAAAATTTGTTTACGTCAGCAAGCTCTATCAGAAACTGTCCGGCTATTCGGAACAGGAACTCATCAACCGGAATTCCCTTGATTACATTCATCCGGATGATCGGGTTGTGACTCGAAAAAACGCTATTAAGGCCCTGAAGCGAGAAAGTTCAGAACCTTATGAATACAGGTTCATTAAAAAAAGCCATGACATCATTTATGTGCTGGAGATGGTCACGTCCGTGACCTATAAGGGAAAGCGGGCTGCGCTGGGCAATTTTATGGATATTACCGAGCGCAAACGGATCGAAGATGAATTAAGAAAGAGCGAACTGGCCTTTCGGAGCATTTTTGAATCCAGTCCCGTGGGGATTTTTACCATCGTCGACCGGACATTCATACAGGTAAACCCGGCATTTTGCAAAATGACAGGCTATTTACCGGAAGAACTTATCGGGCAGTCCGTGCTTTTGGGTTACCGCGATGAAGAAGAGTATAAACGCACGGGGAAAGTTCTTTACGGTCAGGTCCTGCAGGACGGAAGGGGATTTGTGGAAGCGTGCATGAGGCGCAAGAATGGTGAAAGCTTTGATGGTTTGTTATATCTCAGTTCCATTGATCCACAGGATTTTGCGGCAGGATTTGAAGTCATCATCATGGATATCACCGAGCGCAAACAGGCCGAAAAAGCCCTGAAAACCGCCAATAAACAGATGCAGGACATTATCGACTTTTTGCCCGACGCTACCTTTATTACCGATAATGATCATCAGGTCCTTGCCTGGAATCGTGCCATGGAAGAATTGACCGGTCTGTCCAAAATGGAGATGATGAGTCTGGATGAGAACAATGCCTCCGTCCCTTTCTACAGTGAACTGCGGAATCTGGTCGAAATGGATGATCAGGAGCTGGCCGCGGGATATTCCAGGGTCAGACGCATTGGAGCTATTGTTCATGCCGAAGCATTCATACCGTCGCTCTATCATAACCGGGGCGCCTATGTCTTTGTGGCTGTCAGTCCGCTTCTGGACAGCGCCGGCAATACCGTTGGCCATATCGAATCGATCCGTGATATTACCGAGCAAAAGCGGGCTGAAGAAAAACTGCACAAAGAGGAGCAGCGGTTCCGGGTTTTCACGGAGCAGTCTTTAGATTTGATTCTGCTGGTGAATCGGGATGGGCGAATCATTTATGAAAATCCCGCCGTGCATCGTGTTTTAGGGTTGGATATTGATGAAAGAATAGGCAAAAGCGTATTTGATAATGTTCATCCGGACGATATGGATCTTGTCGTCAAAACATTCCATTTATTATTTCGGGATGTCAATGCCCCCGTGCAGAAAAATGAACTTCGCGTTCGCCACACGGATGGAATCTGGAGAACGTTTGAAGTTGTGGCAAGCAGCGTGGTGGATGAAAAAGTCGTTGACGCGGTGATTGTCAATCTTCGGGATATCACGGATCGCAAACGGGCTGAGGAAGAACAAGAGAAGCTGCAGACGCAGTTGATTCACGCCCAGAAGATGGAATCCGTAGGACGGCTGGCGGGCGGGATAGCCCACGATTTCAACAACATGCTGGGGGTTATTCTGGGGCGTGCGGAGATGGCTTTGACGCGGATCGATTCCCGGCAACCTTTATATAAAGACCTGCAGGAAATTCAGAAGGCCGCCGAGCGATCCGCCAATCTCACCAGGCAGTTGCTGGCCTTTGCGCGTAAGCAGACCGTGGCGTTGAAAGTGCTTGATCTGAACGAGACGGTGGAAGGGATGCTCAAGATGCTCCGGCGGCTTATCGGCGAGGATATTGAGCTTGCCTGGCTGCCCAATGACGGTCAGCTGCCGGTCAGGATGGATCCCGGGCAGATTGACCAGATTCTGGCGAATCTCTGCGTCAACGCCAGGGACGCCATTGCCGACGTGGGGAAGATCACCATCGAAACGGGAGCCGTGGTTTTCGATGAAGCCCGCCACGCCCGCCACATGGACTTTATTCCCGGAGATTATGTGATGATCGCCGTGAGCGATGATGGTACCGGCATGGACAAGGAAACGCTGGATAAGCTGTTTGAGCCTTTCTTTACCACCAAGGATGTGGGGCAGGGCACCGGGCTTGGTCTGGCGACGGTGTATGGCATTGTCAAGCAGAACGGCGGTTTTGTTAATGTGTACAGCGAACACGGTCGGGGAACGACCTTCCGGATCTACCTTCCCCGTCATGTGGGCAAGGCCGAAAAGCTCCCCAAAGAAGAAAAGACGACTGTCCCGGGCAGTGAGATCGTACTTTTGGTGGAGGATGAACCGGCGATTCTGGAGATGACGACCATGATGCTTGAACGACTGGGTTACAGGGTGCTGATGGCAAACACGCCTGGCGAAGCCATTTTGCTGGCCCAAAATCATTCAGGGGATATCCATCTGCTCATGACCGACGTGGTGATGCCCGAGATGAACGGTCGGGATCTGTCAAAAAATATTTTATCCCTCTACCCGGCTATCAAGCGCCTGTTCATGTCCGGCTATACGGCTAACGTCATTGCTCACCAGGGCGTGCTTGACGAAGGGGTGCATTTTATCCAGAAGCCGTTTTCCATGAGCGGTCTGGCCGCTAAACTGCGCGAGGTCATCGATAAAGCATTTTAAATTCATGGGCATCCGGCAGCGCGTTTTTGTGATGTTTACGGATGCCAAGTTGCCATTAAATGTAAAAAGTCGTACGGGTCTTTAAACTCGTTTTGCTCAAAAAGGAAAAGCAATGAAAATAGGTTTGGCTTTGGGGGGCGGCGGCGTTCGGGGTCTGGCGCATGTTCCTATTCTGGAGGCTCTGGATGACCTCGGCATCAGGCCGAGCATGATTTCGGGAACCAGCGTGGGCGCCATCATCGGCGCTCTTTACGCCTCCGGGATGTCCGGGAGGGAGATCCGGGAGCGTATTTCCAGATACCTCATTTTGAAAGACGATACCTGGCAGGATATCGTGGCGAAGAAAAGCGACCTGCTGAAATGGGTCACGGCGTTTTCCGCGGGATTGCCTCGTGGTGGATTTATGAAAACGCAGAGATTTATCGAGTACCTTTTCGGCGAAATAAAGAAGACAACTTTTGAAGAACTGAATATTCCTCTTTTAGTCATTACCGCAAACTACTGGACGGCAGAGGAAGTTGTATTTGAAGCAGGTGATTTGCTTCCTGCTTTGCAGGCCAGCATGGCCGTATCGGGGGTGTTTGCTCCAGTGTCCATTGATGATAAAGTGCTCATTGATGGGGGCGTCGTTAACCTGGTTCCCTACGATCACCTGATCGAGCGAACTGATTTCACCATCGCCGTGGATGTGAGCAAGGTTCGCAATAACGGCCATCATGGAATTCCCGGCGCTCTTGAATCAGTATTCGGGGCTTTCAATATCATGCAGACGTCGGCCCTTGCTGAAAAGATGAAACACAAAAAGCCGGACATCTATATCCAGCAGGAAATTCAGGATGTGCGGATGTTTGATTTTGGAAAAGTTGCGGACATTTTCCTGCAGGCCCAACCGGCGGCTGATTTGCTTAAAAAGAAATTGAACGGTGCGGCCATTTCCGGAAAAACGGTCTGAGCCGGGCGCAGGATTTTTCACGGTCTATTACTGATATAACGGTCCTTTTCACCTTGCAGAATAAAGCGGCGTTGCGAGTTTGGCACATCCGGTTTTGTGGTCCCCTTGCGGATGAACTGGGTGTATTCCGGGCTGACTTTTGAAGGAATAATAAAGCCCCCTTCGATGATGAAACCGAAGGGGGCTTATTTTATGCTGTGTGAAAATTTACGCGTTTTTACCCTTGGGGGCTTTGAAAACGAGTGTAATGCAGAAGCCAACGACTAAAAGGCCGGCGGCAATATACAAAGCCTGAGGTTTGAACGCTTCAAACACAAAGGGACCGACGATGCCGGCGACGCTCCAGGCGGTCAGCATGAAGCCATAAACTTTACCGATGTTGGCCGGACCGAATGAATCCGCGGCAAAAGCAGGCATGGTCGCGAAGCCGCCGCCGTAGCAGGCCAGAAGATAACAGGACGCAAAAATGAAAGGCCAATAGGTGGCGATGAATCCTTTGGCAACCAGCACGTACAAAACAGCCTGCGTGGCAAACATGATCAGGAACACCATTTTGCGGCCGATGTTATCGGAAATTTTTGCCCAGAAAAGACGTCCCAGACCATTGAAAATCGCAGCATAGGCCACAACAGCGCCACCGGCAGCCGCTACAACAGCGACTTGTTCCGGCGTTAAATTACCAGTTAATCCTTCTGTCTTTTTGTAAATATCCTGAGCCAGCGGAGAGTGCTGGGAAATAAGGCCAAGACCGGCGGATACGTTGATGCAAAGCATGGACCAGAGCATCCACCACTGGGGGGTCTTGACCGCTTCACCTAAAGTGAAAGAATCAGCCGCGGAAACTGAAGTGGAGGCGGGTTTAAAACCGGCAGGCAGCCACCCGGCAGGAGGATTCTTAAACAACTGGGCGGATCCGGTTACCAGAACAAGGAAGATCACACCCCAGATATACCATGTGTTGGAAACACCGGATGAGATCATTTTTCCGGTGGGATCAATCTGCTGGAAAGACTTGATCATGATCGGAGCGATTTTTCCCATAAAGAAAGCGCCCGCGCCAAAACCCATAACGGCCAGACCGGTTACCAAACCGCGCTTATCCGGGAACCAGCGAATCAGTGTTGCAATGGGTGTAACGTAACCGAAGCCATTGCCCAATGCGCAGATTACACCGAATCCAAGGTAAAGAAGAGCGATACTTCCCACCTGATCGGCATAACCGGCGACCAATGTTCCGATGCCAAAAAGGATACCGCCAATTGTGGCCACAAAACGGGGACCCTTTTTATCGACCAGAGTGCCGCCGAAAGCAGCTGCCAATCCAAGAATACCCATAAGAATCATGAAGGTGTATTGGACTGATTTTCCATCCCATCCGTGCATTTGCATTAAGGGCATTTTAAAAACAGACCATGCATACACGGTGCCCAGACAGAGCTGAATAATAACAGCTGCCGCGGCAATTCCCCATCTCTTTGTTTCTAAATTCTCATTCGCCATACTTTTTTTCTTCCTTTCTTGCCTTTAACAAGGCTTTGATATTATTATATTTACCTTTTTGTTGTGTTGTGCAGTGAAGTCTTGTCCGGCTTTTAACAAGATGCCAATCTGGAAGGGAAAAATTACCAGGATGCCCAGCAATAATGCAAAAGGGAAGGGATGGAAGCGGCTAGTGATGGCATTGCCCGCGTCCATCCCCCCCCAAAAACAATTATCTAGGCGAACGCTGCGGTTGTTCCAACCAGCAGCCCGACGGTAAAGGCAATTGATGCCGCGCACGGTCCTGCCACTGTGACCAGAATGGGCGACACTCCAAATAAAAGGGCCGCCAAAATTACTCTTCCTTCTCTTGAATCCATGATCTTCTCCTTAATCTTAAATTCTTTTGACGCTGACGGCCGAGATGGCGATCCGTTCTTTCGATAGCGGGTATTTCATCACCACTCCGACGGCTTCCACCTTGTCTCCGGCAATCACTTTGTTTGCGGGGGCGGTGAACATGATGACCCTTATCTCTCCCGTGGCGTCTTTAATATGAAAGTGAGGTCTGTTGAGCCATTTAAAGCTGATTTTTTGGACCTCACCCGATATGCGCACAACATTTCCGATCATTGCCGGGACGATCTTTCCTATTTTGCAGGGGTTCGCCTGAGTTTCAGACTGTTCCTGGGCTTGCGTAAAGCTTCTGCGGCTCATCCAGGCCAGGGTCATCGGGATGACCAGCAGCATGATCAGGCCGGGGATGGCATACAAAAAGAAGCCTGCGTTGCCCGTCGCCGCGTAATTCAGGGCCACCGCCGCCGCGCAAATGATGAAAACTATCCAGGCAAAGACGGACATTCATTACCCCTACTCCTTGGGCAGATCATTTCTGAACATCAGAAAGTACGTGACCCCGATGAACAGGAAGCCGCCCAGAATATTGCCAAGCGTGGCGGGGATCAGGTTCCAGATCCAGATATCACCCCACGAAAGCCCTCCGTTGCCGATCAGCAGAGCGTTGGCGCTCTTTTCGATAGCCGCCGGATACCAGTCGGTCAGGAACTTTCCTGCCGGAAGAAAATACATATTGGCTACGCAGTGTTCGAAACCGGTTGCGACGAAGGCCATGATCGGGAACCAGATGGCGAAAAACTTTCCGACGACGTCGTCTGCCGTAATGGCGAGAAGGATAGCGATGTTGACCAGAAAGTTACAGCCGATGGCTTTGATGAAGCAGGACCAGAGGCCCGCGGTTCCAACGACTTTATAGGTCAGAATCTTGCCTACGGAAATATTGATGGCGGTCATGCCAAAAGCGTTGACCACCATGCCGTTTGCCGTGCCGTCAACCAGGGGACCGATGACCATGACATACGCATAGGCCAGTGAGCCGACTAAATTCCCAATGTAAACCCAGACCCAGTTTCTCATCACGGCGCCCCAGGTGACCTTTTTCATCATGGCCGCCACGGGGACGATCATACAGTCGCCGGTAAAAAGTTCCATACCGGTCAGGACGATGGCAATCAGGCCGACGGGAAACACGGCGCCGCTGATTAATTTTGCTCCTCCGGCACCGAGAAACGGCGCTACTCCGGTTGAGCATACGGTGCACAGCGCCGCTCCGATGGCGATGTAGGCGCCTGCCATGAATCCTCGAAGCAGCAGGTTGAAAATTGAAAGTTTTGCCTTGCCGACTCCCGCATTACCTACGAGAGCCACCATTTTTGCAGGGGGGTTAAAAGCCATAAATCACTACCTCCATTCATAAATTTTGATGCAAAAAGCCCGATTCCTGCGAATCGTCTTTTCATCTTTTGTGTTCATTTAATGAGCGCGCCAAAACGCGCCGATTTGCCTTCTTAATGATACGCCGTAATTCCGGGGAAAGCCGGATGTATTTGTGCCGCGCATATCCAGAAACCGTTTTCTAGCTGGCGAAAGCCTCCGCGACTTTCTTCTTCCAGATTAAAAGGAGTTTTTTTCCGTGAGGCTGGCTTTGGATCAGTTCCCATTCGCTTTCTCCCTCTTTGTCGAGGATGCCCTTGAAGTTGTCCTCACTGCCGGGTATGCCGTCAATAGTGCATGTTCCCGTAATGTCGCAGGAGATGGCCTCGGGTGGGATGAGACGTTCCAAATCGATGATGCTTGTCTTGTATTTCCATCTTGCCATGATGATGCCTCCTTTAAAATTTAATGCGAGTCAATACTATACCGCCGTGGTGCTGTCAATTATTTTGTGGAAATTGCTGTCGGTCAATTGTATTGTCAAATGGCGGAAAAGTATTATAGTACGATCTGGAATTATGGAATAAGGAGTCTTTATGGCATCGGTTGCAGCAAATCCGTTTTACCTGAAAAATGTTGATAAAATCAGTCGCCTGTCTTTTGCCGTGGGTGTCTATCGGCCACCCAGTGAAGGAGGAAGTTCATCTCTTTTGTTGAGAATTACGGAGAATTGTCCCTGGAATAAATGCGCATTTTGCGAAATGTACAAAGGCCATCCCTTTGTTTATCGTTCCGTTGCGGACATCAAGGCGGATATCGATACTGTTAAAGTAATGGTTGATGAAATTCGTGAAGCATCCTGTAAAATAATGAGGAAAGGACAGATTAATCAAGAGCTGCTACAGGCGCTTCTGACAGCCGATCCCGATCTGAACGAAAACTATTGTTTCTCCACCGTGTTCGGCTGGCTGTATAACGGAGGGAAAACGGCATTCTTGCAGGATGCCGACAGTATGATTATGCGTCCGCATGAGTTGATCGATGTTCTGCAATATTTGCGGAAGACGTTGGACAGCCTGACGCGTGTGACATCTTACACACGCTCCAAGACTTTAGCGCAAAGAAAGCCGGAGGAATTGGCTGCGATCCGGGAGGCCGGTCTCGACCGCATTCATGTCGGTCTGGAAACAGGTGATGACGACATTCTCAAAATTGTCCGCAAAGGCGTGACCAGCGCCGAACAGATCGAAGGCGGCAAAAAAGCGATGGCCGCAGGCTTTCAACTTTCCGAATACTGGATGCCGGATCTGGGCGGCCGGGAGCGCTGGCGCCAGCACGCGGAAAATACGGCAAGGGTGTTAAACGAAATCAACCCGCACTATATTCGTTCACGTCCTTTTGTACCCAGGCGGGGAACGGATATATTTGAAGATTACGAACAGGGACGATTGCATATCTCTTCGCCTCATGAACGTCTGGAAGAACTGCAAGTGATGATTGAAAAACTGAATGTGACATCGCGTGTCTGTTTTGACCATAATATGAATGCCTGGGCCAACCATCAAAGCGGGCTGCTTTTTTCCCAAAGCTATGAAGGGTACAAATTTCCCGAGGAAAAGCCGCTGGTCCTGGATCTGATTCGTGAAGGCCTGTCAGTTCCCGAATCGCAGCACATTAATATTAAAGAGCTGATCGCCATGGGGTCGCTATAGCGATATTGACGATTGCGGCAAGAACAGCCGCTTTGCCGGTAATTTTATTTTGAAGGCAATGAACGGATATAATCTGTTGTTGACAGAAAAAAGCTTTTTGGGGTAGTCAGAAAACCATCTGGCAGCCCAAGGGAAGGTATCAAAGGACGTCAAAACATGAGTGAATTTTCCGCGGCAGTTTCCAATCAAACAAAAATCCGTATTCTGGCACTGATGATGGGAATGGAGATCTACACGGTGGGCGTTTCCGCCATCGGTATCGCTACGTCCAATTCGATCGTTTTTGTGGCAAACTTTGTCATTGCTTTTACAGGCGCCCTGGCTTCCGGGCTTTCGCTTTACACGGTAAAGCGCATGACGCGGGGAACGGACCTGCTCAATACTTACGGATTGGGCAGGATGGAAACCATCTCCAGCATTGTCGTCGGCATCACCATGCTTTTTGCCGCTCTTTTTGTCGGCTATGAAACAGTGATGAAAATCGATCACCCGGCTGAACAGCATGGCGGCCTTGTTGCCATGCTGCTGACCTTCGTTTCGTTCATCGCATCCCTCTGGCTCTGGATTCGCAATTACCGGTTAAGCAAAACAGAACACTCCCCTATCTTCAGTTCGATCTGGAAAATGGCCAGAATGGGAGCCCTGGAAGACCTGCTGATTATTCTTGCCGTCGGCATCGCTCTTCTTTTTCATGGCGCCGGTTGGACGCGCTATCTGGACGTCTGTGCGACGTCTATCCTCATGATCAGTATTATAAAATCCATTTATGAAGTTTTTTCCGGATCCATTTCCGATTTGCTGGACCGCAGTCTCGATGAATATGATCAGCTGATCATTCTGCGCGAACTGGTTGCCAATTATGAAGCTTATGACCAGATCCACGGCTTCCGCACCCGCCGGTCAGGCAGTCAGACGTTCATCGAGCTGTTTATGGAATTTAATCCGGAAACAAAAATGTCAGCCGTTTATGATTTGCTGGCACGTCTGGAATCGGAGCTGAAAAAACAGATTCCTCACGCCCAGGTGATGATTATTCCCAGCCGCTCATCGCAATCAACCACCTCGCAGCAAGCTTGCGAGGTATGAAATGAACATTATGATATCGCAGCAAGCTGCGGAGAATTAACGCACGTCCCGCAACTGCGGGATTAAACGCCATCATGACGGGAGCAGACGGCTCCGGCAAGAATTACCCGCGGTGATGACCGTTTGCCATGAACAATTTTACCGTTTTAATTCATCCCGAATGGCAAGGCCAATCTTTTCCATCACATAGGGTTTTCGGACATAAGCGCCGGCGCCCAGCTTCTTTGCTTTTTTTACGCGATCTGTTTCTGAAAATCCGCTGACAAGGATAGCCTTCTGTTTCGGATTGATTTCCAGAGCCCCTTTGTAGGTATCCAAACCATCGATACCCGGTGTCATAATCATATCCAGAACAAGAATATCCACTTGATTGTTCTTAAGATATTCCAGCGCCTCTGCTCCGCCGGCAACCGTGATTACCTGATATCCCAACTTTTTAAGTAATCCGGAAGCGACGTCTCTTTGTTCGGCGACGTCATCAACCACTAATACCGATTCTCCCCGCCCCATGTATTGTTCTATCGGTTCCTTCTGGCGTGGGGTGATGACTTCTTCGCGTGTTGCGGGGAAGTAAAGCGTAAAGGTGGTTCCTTCTCCAACTTCAGTCTGCAAATCAATATGACCTTTGTGGTCCTTGACCGTTCCCCAGACGATGGCCAGTCCCAGTCCGGTTCCGCTTCTATTCATGGTCTTCCTTGTGTAGAATGGTTCAAAAATCTTTTTTCTGTGCTCAAAAGGAATGCCCATTCCCGTATCGGACACGGTCAGGATGACATAATCCCCCTCCCTGACCTCATGATGTTCCCTCATGAATCCGTCAATATACCGGTTTTCTGTCCGAATGGTCACTTCTCCAGTTTCCGTAATTGCATCCGCCGCATTCAACATCAGATTCATGATTGTTTTCTCCAGATGAACAGGAGAACCTTTGATGTTCAAGAGATCTGCCTGGTATTCTGTTTTAAAGGTGATGCGGGGATGCACATTTTTCATCATTTCAAAAACGGGTGTTTCCAGGAAATTGACAATAATATTATTAAGATTAACCACCTCTGACACTGTAACCGCCCTCCGGGCCAAAGTCAGAAGATCTTCAATGATGGCGGCGCCTTTCTCCGTGGACTGCAGAATTTTTTCAACGTATTTTTTGGCCTTATGATCCCCGGAAATTTCCATCAGGAGCAGCTCTGAATAGCCGCTGAGTATTCCCAGAACGTTATTCAGGTCATGGGCAACGCCGCCGGCCAGTTGTCCAACCGCCTCCATCTTCTGCGCGTGGACCAGCTGCTCTTGGATACTTTCTTTTTCACGCTGATTTTTTATTCGTTCGCTGATGTCCCTTGTGACGCCGACAAAGCCGATGGGTTTGCCATTGTTGTCTCTGGCTAAAGATGACTTGAGTTCAACATTAATCAGCGTGCCGTCTTTTTTCAGTTGTTCCAGTTCGATGAATAAAAAAGATTCCGGATTGGTTTGTACGGGGTTCACCTGTTCCACCAGTTTTTTTTGCCCTTGATAGGCCCGCAAAATTGCCTGATGCGATTCAGTGGTGTACCATTGGCTCAGCTTCAGATTCATGGCCTCCTCAACGGAATAACCATAAATGCGACTGACGGAAGGGCTGATGTAAGTAAAATTCAATTTCAGATCTGTCGCCCAGAACAAGTCGTTGACGTTGTCGGCCAGGATACGATAACGTTTTTCGCTGGCTTCCAGTTCGTTATTGTTTTTTTGCAGTTCCTGAGTTCTTTTGGCCACCAGTTCCTCAAGGTGATCCTGATGTCTCCTTAATTTATCTTCTGCCCGTTTGCGTATTTCCACTTCATCATTCAGCTTTGCGTTGATTACATCGACATCGTTCTTGGCCTTTTCCAGAAGATGCTTCTCCAGCAGCAGTTTGTGCTGTTCCGTTTCCATAGCGTCCTGGAACTGTTTACGAACCGATTCGTAAATGTAGGTGAAACAAAAAATGAGAAACAGGGTGAAGAGATGGCGCAAGATGAAAATAGGGGAATAAGAAAAGGACGTCAGGGCGGAAAATGGATTAATAAAGAATGCTATCGTAATCATAGCCAGGAGGATACTCCAGAAGCATCCCTCTTTTTTCCCCATGAGAAAAAATACAAAAGGGGGGAAGCACAGCACCCATATGCTGGAATAACCTTCCCCGGTTCCAGATTTGAGCCAGTAACCCAGCAAGGTTATCAAGAGGACCAGAGAAATACGATATACGGTTTTGCCGGTTTTTGAATAGCGCAGGCAAATGATGAAACCTGAAAAAACCGTTACCAGAAAATAATTCACGATTCCAAACTGGTAGTCGCCTTTTTTAAAATGTACGGCACCAAAAATGATCAGGGCCAGGATGATGGCGAGGAGGGAAGCGACAAACAATCGGCGACGCCCTTGGTCGGCGAGATTGAGATCTTGCGGATGGAAAAGGTTATCGAAATAATCATATGTGTTTTTGATGATATTCATGAGGATGACGTCGTTTCCGCATGAATGCCTTCCGTGCTGATCCCGTGAACAAAATATTTCGGATCGTTGAGGAAGTTTAAGAATATTGTAACAAAAGCAATAGCCACCTCAACCATGAGAGACTTATCCTGGTAAAGCGCCGCAAGTTGTTTTTTTCGATCCTCACGTTTTGGCTGATCAAAAATAGACATGAGAACACCGTCCAGACGATGTGCCGCGTTTGGAGAGGTTACGCTGTTAAATCCTCCCGATTGCGCATAGTCCATCATTTCGAGCAGAATATTTTTGAATTTGTGAACAGACGTCTCATGGTATCCGAAAATATGTAAAGCGATGCGTTGGGCTTCCTGCATACTGGCTTCGACAAGGGCGTTAAAAAGTTTTCGGCTGACGGCATCTCCCGTGGCGGCCTTTCGCTTACGGATGAGCGACAGCAAAACAATGTTTTTGAAAAGTTGGTAGAGACGTTCAGCGCCGTTCAAAATCACGGTCTGCTGGTGGAACCTTTCGGGCTTATACCCTTTATAAGCACTGGTGAAAAGTATTCGATAAACGACGTTAAAAAAGTCAACGCCCTGCAACGGGTCCTGAAGATCGATGCGCATGTCGAATGTGTTATCCAAACGGTCGGCAAGCTTGATCCGGATCACTTCAGTGGCTTTGCAGGCCTGGTCGAGGAAACGGCCAATGTAATGATAGTAGGGTTCCGAGGGTTCTTTGGTTAGCCACCGCAGATGTTCCATCAAGCGTTTCTGGTGGTCTTCCGGTATTTCTGAAAGGAAGGATTGAAATTTTTTGTCCAGGTTTATCCAGTGGGAATCTTTGACGATGACAGGCTGGAAATCCTCAAAGCTGTCATGAAGAAGACAGGTCATCAAATCCAGCAGAACGACTTTTTTCGACGCATGGGACAGCAATGCGGTGACCCGAAGCGGATGCAAAACGGAGAAAGGGCCGAGATCTCGTTTTGTTTTTCCGTAGATTTTACCCAGGTAGTTGAATCCATGGAGTAATACCTCTTGATCATGATTCGAGATCGGTTTATTGTCCAGTACAATGGACGTGACGCTGTTCCAGTTTCGTTGTTTGGCGCTCAACTGGTAGTTCAATACGGCAGATATTTTCAGGAAATCTGATAAATTATAATCGAGCATGATATCCCTTGCTTTCCTATAGCTGGTCATTTTGCATATTTCTGAAATTCAATCAACTGGAGATTTTTCAGGAAAAAAATATCATACGATCTGGAAATGAACGGACGGCGTTTCTTGTGGCCGCGTTTTGCTAAAACCTCCTGATAAAATATGTAATTAACTTTACAAGCTTATCGCCTTATGCTATGAGGCGAAAATGTATGCAAGATTATCTTTTCCCAGGAGAGAAACAATATGTCCGGCCATAATAAGTGGAGCACCATCAAAAGAAAAAAAGGGGCGATTGACGCCAAACGAGGCAAAATATTTACCAAAATTATCAAGGAAATTACCCTGGCAGCGCGTTTGGGCGGCGGCGATCTTGAAGGCAATGCCCGTCTGAGGCAGGCGGTGATGGCGGCCAAGGAAGAGAATATGCCCAAAGATAACATCGATCGGGCAATTAAAAAAGGAACCGGCGGCGGCGAAGGTGCGGCGGCTTATGAAGAAATCACTTATGAAGGCTACGGGCCGGGCGGCGCTGCGGTTATCATTGATGTCATGACGGATAATAAAAATCGGACTGTTGCGGAGATTCGCCACATTCTTTCCAAGCATGGCGGCAACCTGGGTGAAAACGGCTGCGTGTCCTGGATGTTCGCGAAGAAGGGAAGCATCGTCATTGATAAAAAACTCATTGGCGAAGATGAATTGCTGGAGCTGGCACTGGAAGCCGGAGCGGAAGATGTGAAGACGGAAGGCGACGAATTTGAGGTGATCACGGAACCGGCGGCGTTTGAGTCGGTGAAAAAAGCCATTGACGACAAAGGCATCAAACATCTTTCGGCTTCCATCAGCAAGATTCCCTCCAATACGGTTAACCTGGAAGCGGGGAAGGCGGAGTCCATGCTGAAATTGATGGAAAAACTGGAAGACAACGATGACGTGCAGAATGTTTACTCCAATTTTGATATCGATGAAGATGTCATGGAGAAGTTGAGCTAAGAAACAGGACTTATTTTTACTGAAAGCTGATATCTTGCGAATCCTAGGCATCGATCCCGGAAGCCATGTGACAGGGTATGGCGTCATTGATAAAAGCGGCAATTATCTGCGTCATGTCAGTCATGGTGAAATCAAACCACCTAAAGATTCCCTTCTATCTGAAATATTAATGGATATTTCCCGCAGTCTTGGCGCTGTTATTGTGGAAACCGATCCGCAGGCGGTCGGTCTGGAAAATATTTTCTACGGCAAGAATGTCCGCAGTCTGATCCGGCAGGCCCAGGTTCGAGGGGTCGTGATTTTTACCTGCGCCGAGAAAGGCATTCCTGTTTTTGAATATTCGCCGCTGGAAGTAAAAAAAGCGGTGGTCGGTTACGGCCGGGCGGAGAAACGGCAGGTGCAGATGATGGTGAAGGCGATCTTAAAGCTCGATGTTTTGCCCCCCGCAGATGCGGCGGATGCTCTGGCTACGGCCATCTGTCAGGCCAATTTCTTAAAGGAGCAGCCCATCTGATATGATTGCTTTGCTTGCGGGTAAAATTGCCCATAAGGGAATTTCGCATATCGTTGTGGATACACAGGGCGTCGGTTACCGCGTTTTTATTCCGCTGACGACTTTTTACGAGCTTCCGGAAGCGGGCGAAAACGTGACCCTGCATATACATACTTCGGTCAAAGAGGACGCGATTAACTTATTCGGTTTTTACACCCTGCAGGAACGCGACCTTTTTCAACTCATGATTTCGGTCAGCGGCATCGGGCCGAAAGTGGCCATGAATATTCTTTCAGGTATTTCAGCCGCCGAGCTGCTGGAAGCGATTTCCGGCGGCAATCTGGGTAAACTGATCACGATTCCCGGCATCGGCAAGAAAATGGCCGAACGATTGATTTTGGAACTCAAGGAAAAAGCCATCAAGAAAATGGCGGCGGATCAGAGCCCGGTCATGGATGTCCGGCAGCAGCAAAGCGCGATGATTCGGGAAGATGTCCTTTCCGCTTTAGTCAACTTAGGATATAAAGCCAATGCCGCCCGAGACGCCCTGGATAAAGTTACACACGATGCGGAAGAAGAGCCGGCGATGGATGAGCTCTTGAAGAAAGCATTGAAAATTCTTGCCGGTTGAAGCCCCGGCCGGTTCAGGTAGAAAATAATGGATGCCCGTGTAAAAAATCCCTTAATCAGCCCGATTTGTGCAGAAGACGAAGGCGGTCTGGAAAATTCTTTGCGTCCGCCAAAGCTTGCTGATTATATCGGTCAGGACAAAGTGAAGAGCAACCTGTCGATCTTTATTGAAGCGGCCCGAAAAAGGCGTGAGTCGCTTGATCATGTTTTGTTATACGGTCCGCCGGGCCTGGGTAAAACGACATTGGCCTATATCATCGCCAGAGAACTGGCTGTGGATATCAAAGTGACTTCCGGCCCGGTGATTGAACGGCCGGGAGATCTGGCGGCGATTCTGACGAACATGCACGAGCATGAGGTTTTGTTTATTGATGAGATTCATCGGCTCTCTCATGTGGTGGAAGAAATTCTGTATCCGGCCATGGAGGATTTTCACATTGATATTTTAATCGGGCAGGGGCCGTCCGCCCGGTCGATGAAACTGGACATTCCCAAATTTACGCTGGTGGGTGCGACCACGCGCGCGGGATCTTTGACGTCGCCGTTGCGTGACCGTTTTGGCATGCACTTCCGCCTGGAATTTTACACGCCGCAGGAGCTGGCCGTGATTATCCAGCGATCGGCGACGATTCTGGGCGTCAAGTTGACCGTTGATGGAGCGGAAGAACTGGCCAAACGGGCGCGCGGTACGCCCCGGATCGCCAACCGGCTGCTCAAACGTGTCCGCGACTACGCGGAAGTGAAGGGCAACGGGACCATTGAGGGTAAAATCGCCCGCGAGGCGCTGGATGCTTTTGAAGTCGATCAAAAAGGTTTTGATCAAATGGACCGCAAGTTGCTTCTGGCGTTGATTGAAAAATTCAACGGCGGCCCGGTGGGCGTGGAGAGTCTGGCGGCGGCAATTGGTGAAGAGCGGGTGACGATTGAGGATGTTTACGAGCCTTACTTGATTCAGGAAGGTTATCTGCAAAGAACGGCACGGGGCCGGATGGCCTGCGCCAAAGCTTATAAGCATTTCGGCCTGAAGCCATCGGGCGCTCAGAAGGAATTGTTTTAATCCCGCTGCTGCGGGACGCGCGTTAATTCTCCGCAGCTTGCTGCGATATAATGATGTTCATTTCATACCTCGACAGCTTGCTGCGAGGTGTTTGATTCCGGAGGATCATTTGTTTCATGAAACTGCTCATGCATATCTGCTGCGGACCCTGCACGATTTATCCGCTCAAGGCGTTGAGGACGCATGGTCATGACGTAACCGGATTATTTTACAATCCCAATATTCATCCCTATCTGGAATATGCTCACCGCAAACAAACCCTTTACGACTATGCCGAAAAAATTCTTCTCAATGTGATCTGGCAGGAAGGTTACCCCCTGGAAAATTTTCTGCATCACGTAGCGATCAAGCATGAAGAAAGATGCATTTATTGCCTGACGGACCGTTTAAGATTTACAGCCGAGCAGGCAAAAAAAGAAAATTACGATGCCTTTACGTCCACGCTGCTTTACAGCCGTTTCCAGAAACATGAATTGATCCGGCAGACAGGTGAAACGCTGGGTCGCCAAATGGGAATTCCTTTCTTCTATGAAGATTTCCGCATCGGATGGAATGAAGGAGTCAAAATTTCCAAAGAACTGGGGATGTACCGTCAACCCTATTGCGGTTGTATTTATAGTGAAAAGGAACGATTTTATAAATAAATCTTTATATTCCGGTGTTTGGCCCGCATCAGGGCGCCCAGGTGTGTTGTTTTAGCCACACATAAATACGCAAGTCAAAATCCGATGGCAGTAAAAATCATGAAAGAACAAGAAAACCATGATGTTAAGATATATTCTTTACCTGATATGTTTGGTATGGTTATTGCTGGATTTAATATCCAGTATTCACAATAAGGGTTTATATGAATTTACAGCGCACACTGAAAAAAGAAATCCTTTGCTCCAGTATCGGTTTACATACCGGCCGCAAGGTTAATATGACCATTAAACCGGCTGCTGTTGATACCGGCATTATTTTCGTGCGCAAGGATTTACCGGCCGCCGGGCCGATTCCGGCGGACTTCAAGATGGTTTGCGATACCATGCTGGCCACGACGCTGGGATATGGCGGCGTGACGGTTTCTACCGTGGAACATCTCTTGTCGGCATGCAGCGGGATGGGTCTTGATAATGCCATTGTTGAACTTGATTCTTTTGAAGTGCCGATTATGGATGGAAGCGCCCGTCCGTTTGTCAATATGCTCAAGGCATCGGGCACACGGCATCAGGGGCAGTCAAAAAAAATGCTGGTTATTAAAAAACCTGTTTCCGTGCAAGAAGGAACGGGAAGCGCCATGCTTCTGCCTTCCAGGGAGTTTCAAATAACGTATGAAATTGATTTTGTTAACCGGGTCATCGGAAAACAGACCTTCAGTTTCGTATTTACCGATAAAAACTATGAAGATCTCATTTGCCAAGCGAGAACTTTCGGTTTTTTAAAAGAAGTTGAATTTATGCAGGCCAAGGGGTTGGGTCTGGGCGGGTCGTTGGATAATGCAATCGTTCTCGACGATGAGAAAATCATCAATAAAGAAGGTCTGCGGATGCCGGATGAATTTGTCAAACATAAAATTCTGGATGCCATCGGCGATTTGTTTTTACTGGGGATGCCGATCATCGGCCACTTTGTGGCATATAAATCAGGCCACCGGTTGAATAATCTTTTATTGCGGGAACTTATGCGGCAAGAGGACAGTTGGGAAATTATCACGGATTACGATCAACGCCAGACTGCAAAGTTGACCCCCTGCAAGATTCCGTCCTTTACCATTCTGGATGCCGCGCAAATCTGAAGGTTTTCTGAAATTATCAATATCTTTGTTCAACCCAAATTCACCTTGATTTTTATTGACAGGTTACCTAGTATGCGTTGCTAAAGCTTTTTGGGCAGCGAAATACGCGGATGGTCCTGGAGAGAAAATGGCTTGTATGATAAAAAAGCTGAGTCGTTTCCGGCAGGCGATGGGCATGATTTTTCTGATGACCATGTTCATGGTTCCGTCATCGGTGCGTGCGGACACGGCTCCCCGGATGGTCGATCTTTTAATCACCAGCAACACAGAAAAGGTGCTTTTATACGCCAGACTGGCGAATTGTTTCAAACCGGAAATGGAGTCCGCCATCATGGCGGGCGTTCCCGCCATTTTTACCCTGCACATCGAAGTTTATCAGGAAAGGTCTTATCTCTGGAACAAAAATATCGTCAGCAAAGAAATTCACCGCACGATCAAGTATGACAATTTAAAAAAGTCATTTTTAGTGACGACAAACGGCGATGATCAGCCGACGGTTTTTCCGGATTTTCAAAGCGCACAAAAAGCGATGGCGGATTTGAATGGAATTTCCGTTGTTCCTCTTTCCCGTCTATCAAAAGGCAATGATTACCATGCCCGGGTCAAAGTTAAAATGGACAAGGTGCGGCTGCCTTTTAAAATGGAGTATGTGTTATTCTTCGTGTCTTTGTGGGATTTTGAAACACCGTTGTATAAGATAAGATTTTCCTATTAATCATCAGGGTTTCTTTCGGTGCGAAAGTTGATCAACGCCGCTCATGAACATTAAGAAAAAATCCGGAAAAGTGCATATCGATGAACGGGAGTTAAGAAAGCGAAAGCGTGAACGAATTCTGATGCTGGTTGTCGGTTGTCTGGCAATCGTTTTTACGATTCTGGCCAGTCAGTTTTCTTCCCGGAAAGAGCTGCCGATATCGTCCAATATCCTGGTGTATGGTCTGACCAGCGTTAATATTATCCTGATTCTGCTTTTGCTTTTCCTGATTGTCCGCAATATTTTTAAAATTTTTTCAGAACGCCGCAAGGGGATTATCGGCTCCAGACTGCGTACCAAGCTGGTTGCCGCGTTTGTCGGGTTGTCGCTTGTTCCGACCATTCTCCTGTTTCTGTTTGCCATTAATTTTCTCTCCTATTCGATCGAATTCTGGTTTAACATTAAAATCGGCGATGCCTTGGGCCGATCTCTGGAAGTCGCCCAGCTTTACTATGCCCAGGCCGAGGAGATGGCCAAATTTCATGCCCGTCAAATCAGCGCGGACATTACCCAGAGCCATCTCTATGATATGGACCGGTCGGATTACCTGAATCGTTTACTTGCGCAGCGCCAGAAAAGTTATAAAGTGGGCAGAGTGGAAGCCTATTTTGATTTTAAAGGCGAAAGTATTGCGTTTGCCGATGCCGAAAATGCCTCGTTGGCTCCTATTGAACTGTCGCCGAAAATGCTGGAAGACATCTATTCCGGCAAAGAAATATCGACAGTGTCCCCCACGCCTGCCGGGGAGGCGATTGTCGGCGTCGTTCCTGTTTTTTCTTATGCCGTTCCGACGGAAGTCATCGGTCGGGTTTCTGTGATCTACAGCGTTCCCCGTGGATTCGGCGATAAACTGCGGAGCATTGCCGATGCTTCTGAACACTACGGACAGGTTAAGCTCTTAAAAAATCCAATCAAGTTCAATTACGTGGTGACGCTGTCAATTGTGACGCTGGTGATTATCTTTCTGGCGACATGGTTTGGTCTGTCACTGGCGAAAAGCATCACGAATCCCATCCAGGATCTTGTGTCGGCAACCAACAGAATCACTCAGGGCGATCTGGCCAGCCGCATTGACATCGATGCTGACGATGAAATCGGAATTTTGGTCAAATCATTCAACTCAATGACGGATGACCTGCAGAAAAGCAAAGCGGGCCTGGAAGAGGCCAATATCTCTCTTGACCAGCGACGTAAATATATGGCCGCCGTTTTGCGCAATGTTTCCGCGGGAATTATTTCCGTCGATAAAAATGGCACGATTACCACCATTAACCGCGCCGCGGAAGCCATGCTTGAAATTGACGCTTCTCAATTTCTTTTCCGGAAGTATCGAGAACTTTTGCTCGATGAGCACCTTGCTCTGGTGGATGGGTTCCTGCTGGAAATGAAGGAGAACCATGAACGGATACTGGAAAAACAGTTGGAGCTGACGCTGCGGGATAAGGCTTTAACCATCCTGCTGACGTTGACCACGATTGAGGATGAAGAAGGCAACGATTCCGGTATTGTCGCCGTGTTTGAAGATTTGACGGAGTTGCAGAAGGCGGAACGTGCCGCGGCCTGGCGGGAAGTGGCCCGGCGCATGGCGCATGAGATTAAAAATCCGCTTACGCCCGTGCAGCTATCCGCGCAGAGGCTTCAGCGTAAATACGGGGACAAACTGGGCGAAGAGGGATCCGTCTTTAAGGAATGCACACAGACCATCATCGATCAGGTGGAGGTGCTTAAAAATCTGGTCAACGAGTTCTCCCGCTATGCACGTATGCCCGTGACGACGCTGGCTCCCAATGATCTCAACGCGGTTGTGTCCGAGGCCGTGACCCTTTTTGTGGACGCTCATAAAGACATTCAGTTTGAATACAGTCCGGCGGAGGGACTGCCGAAATTCAATCTGGATGCCGAGCAGATCAATCGCGTCATGATTAATCTGCTGGATAACGCTGTCGCTTCCCTGAATAAGCAGGCCGGGCACATTGCGGTTATCATAAGATATCACGAACCGCACAAAACCGTAACGGTTGCCGTTGCCGACGACGGCGCCGGTGTTCCGGCCAGTTACAAGCGGAAAGTATTCGAGCCGTATTTTTCAACCAAGAAATCAGGAACGGGGCTGGGGCTGGCGATTGTCAGTTCCATTATATCGGACCATAAAGGTCAAGTCAGGATTGGCGACAACCATCCGACCGGAACGATTATATCTTTTCAGTTGCCCGTTTCCGAAGTTTAATCTATAAATGAAAGCGAAGTTGAGAAAGCCTTATGAATGAAACAATTCTGGTCGTAGATGATGAAGTCAGCATCTGTCAGTCCCTGAAAGCTATTCTGGAGGATGAGGGCTTTCACGTGCTGGTGGCGGGCAGCGGTGAAGAGGCGATTAAGATTGTGGCGGAAGAAATGCCGCAGCTGGTTCTGCTGGATATCTGGCTGCCCGGCATTGATGGTCTGGAAACACTCAAAGCCATTCATGCCGCCCATCCGAATGTGCTGATCATTATGATGTCCGGTCACGGTACCATTGAGACAGCGGTGCGGGCAACCAAGCTGGGTGCTTTTGATTTCATTGAAAAACCCCTGTCCCTGGACAAAGTGATCATCCTGGTCAACAATGCGCTCAATGTGGTTCGTCTGGAAGAAGAAAATATTTTATTAAAGCAGAAAGTATCGCATCAGTATGAGTTGACCGGGACCAGTTCGGTGATTAACGAACTCAAGGAAATGATCAGCATTGTTGCTCCGACCAACGCGTGGATTCTAATTATGGGTGAAAACGGCACGGGCAAGGAGCTGGTGGCGCGTTCCATTCATCATTTGAGCCGCCGGTCGCACAAACCGATTGTGGAAGTCAACTGTGCGGCGATTCCCGAAGAACTGATTGAGAGTGAATTGTTCGGGCATGAAAAAGGCGCTTTTACCGGCGCCACCGAAAAAAAGCGAGGCAAGTTCGATCTGGCCCATGAAGGCACTATCTTCCTGGATGAAGTTGCGGACATGAGCCTCAAGGCGCAGGCAAAGATTTTGCGGATTCTGCAGGAGAAAAAATTCGAAAGAGTCGGCGGCAATAAAGTCATTGATATGGATGTGCGGGTTTTGGCCGCAACGAATAAAGATTTGGAGAAAGAGATGGAAGCAGGCCGTTTCCGTCAGGATCTCTATTATCGTCTGCACGTCATCCCGTTACACGTGCCGCCGCTTCGAGACCGAAAAGACGATATCCCTTTTCTGACGGAACGTTTTCTTCGTGACTTTGCCGCGAAAGAGGGTGATCCGCCGAAGACCTTGACCGACGGTGCTTTAGATAAGCTGATGGTGCATAATTGGCCCGGCAATGTCCGGGAACTGAAAAATATTATTGAAAGACTGATTATCCTGACGCCGTCCAGTGAGATCAAAGCGGATGATATTCCTGAGCTGAGCATCAGGGCGGAGCAAGGCGTTTTTGCATCGGAGCTGTCCGCCGCCGGTGATTCGTTAAGAGACGCCAGATTGGATTTTGAAAGACAGTTTATTATTAAAAAACTCGAAGAGTACGACGGCAATATTTCCAGGACAGCCGAAGCCATCGGTCTGGAACGAAGCAATCTGCACAAAAAACTGAAAACGCTCAAAGTGGTGACGAAAGAAGATAAGTAATAGGTTATAACCTGTTATCCATGACCGCTGACCTGCCGTTTTGTCCCATCTGTTTTGTTATATCGGAAATGGAAAATTTATTGAAGGGCAGGAAGATGACACCCAGGACGATCAAAACAATCATGGACAGGAAGTGGTAGACCAGGGCAAAGGAAAGACCTTCGGGCTTTGCTATGCCGAATAGGCTTAAACCCAGAATACAGGCATAATGCCAATTGCCGATAAAACCGGGAGCCGTGGGGATCGCGATACCTGCGATCAGAATAACCATGACGACGAAGGCTGCCAGAATCGGCAGGTTAAAGCCGAACGCCAGAAAAAGCGCATAAATCGCGGCGACATCCACAAGCCAGACCACGGCTGATAAAAACAGTAAATAGAGAAGCCTTTTCACATCGGTGATAACTTGAAAACCATCAATAAAATGGTGGATCACATGATTGACTTTTTGTGAAAGTTTTCCGGGCAGGAAGCGCAAAATCCGGTCGATGATTTTAACGGTGGTTGCTTTGCGCCATACTAATCCAATAATACAGGCGATCATCAACACGGTCACCATAAAAAAAAGGATGCCGGATTTTATCATCCAGGGCGGTAAATCCTGCAGAATAAGAACCGTAATAGTAATGGTCAGTACTGCAAGGCTGTCCAGTACCCTTTCCACAACGACCGTCCCGAGCGCTGAAGACATTTTGATGGAGCTTTTTTTTGCGATTAAATAGGGTCTGGCCAGTTCACCGATGCGGGCCGGAATCGCGGCAATGGCCAGAAAACCGACGCAGGTTACGGAAAAAAGAGTGAGTTGATTCATTTTTTCCAGAGGTTGTAAAATGACTCCCCAGCGGTAGGATCGCAAAGCCTGCATGAAGACAATAAAGAAAAGAGACAAGGCGGCATAGCTCAGGTTGATTTTCTTCAGATGGGAAATGGTCTCATTAAAATTAATTCCCCGGACGGAGAAGTAAATCAGGACAATGCCAAGCGCAACGCCGAAAAGAAGTTTCTTATTCATGAGGATGCCAAGCCCGGCCTTTAGTGTAATGCCCTGAAATTAGATTTTGGCCAGATTGTCGGCAATTTTGTCGTGGAGAAGCTGGGAGGACAGCTTGTTTCCCATCAGTCCGACGCGAACGGCAACGGATGTCTGATTTTTTGTCCGGTAGGCAATTTCAATCTGCACCTTTTCGCCATTGATGACGGTCGTGATTTTTCCCCGGGCGATTTCTTTTACGGGCTGAACTTCCGTGCCGTTCATCTCCGCGACCGTTTTTTCACAGGCGTTCCAAACTTTATCAAAAGAAGCGGCGTAGTCCGTTTTGAGTTCGCCGTTTGTATAGAAATAGGTGCCGACGCCCGCTCCGACCGCGGCGCTGCCTGCAACGAGGGCGGCACAGCCGGACAAAAGAAAAAGAACAAACAGGCAGATGATTAAATGACATTTATGGTTGTTCATATTTGCGTCTCCAGACCATTTGATTTTTTTGCGAAGTTAATCATATTGTTGACTGGAATGCAACCCTATTATGGGTAAGACTTTACGATCGAAGCTTTTCAAATTCTCTCAGGAGGTCTTCCTGCTTTCTCGTTAATTCTGTTGGAATTTTTACAAAGACTTCAATGATCTGATCTCCCCGACCGTATCCCTGCACATGAGGAATGCCCTTGCCTTTAAGGCGGAACGTACGGCCGGTTTGGGTGCCTCTGGGGATTTTGATTTTCTCGGTTTCTTTTAAGGTAGGGACTTCAATCGTTGCGCCGAGTGCGGCCTGAACAAAAGAGATGGGAACGCGGCAGATCACGTCATCTTCAGAGCGAACGAAAAAATCATGCTCTTCCACCTGTAAAAAGACATAAAGATCACCGTTGGGGCCGCCTTGATCGCCTGCTTCACCTTCGCCGCGCAGACGCAACCGGGAACCGGTGTCCACGCCGGCGGGGATTTTTAATTCGACCGTTTTACATTGCTGTTTTTTGCCTGTGCCGCGACAGGTATTGCAGGGTTTGGAAATAAATTTGCCGTGACCGTGACAATGGGGACAGGTGGAACTGATGGTGAAAAACCCGCTCGATTGAATAACCTGGCCTCTTCCCTGACAGGTCGGACAGGTGGAAGGAGATGTGCCGGGCGCCGCTCCGGTTCCCTGACATTCATGGCAGGTATGGAGTTTTTGCAGATCGATGGTGGTTGTTAGTCCGAAAGCCGCATCCAGAAAAGATATTTTCATGTCATAACGCAAATCAGCGCCGGTACGGGCCGCCTGCCGTGTCCGTCCGCGGCCGCGCTGGTGCCCGAAGCCGAATACATCTTCAAAAATATCGCCGAAATTGGAAAAAACATCGTCAAAACCGTTGAAACCCTGAAAGCCGGTGTTGCTCAAACCAGCATGGCCATATTGATCATAAATCTCTCTTTTTTGTCTGTCGCTTAAGACTTCGTAAGCCTCGGCGGCTTCCTTGAATTTTTCTTCCGCCTCTTTGTTTCCCGGGTTTTTATCGGGATGACATTGCATGGCTATTTTCCGGTAATTTTTCTTGAGCTCTTCATCCGAGGCTGTTTTGCCGACGCCCAGAATTTCGTAATAATCCCTCTTGGTCATGCGCTTTGTTTTGCTTCCTCCGCTTTCATCTTTGCCGTCAGCGTATTTAATAATTCCGCGTCATTGGTCTTTTCCAGAGCATGCCGGGCAAATAAATATTTTTTAAGCTCGACGGCTTTTTTCGCGATTTCTTTCCAGTCGGTGTTGCGAAGCTCATTGCCCAGCGCCCTGGCCGCGCTCTGGAAAAGGAAGGTGTCGCCGTTTTCGAGCGCCCGGTCTTTCGTTTTCTGCATGCCGGCCTGGTGTCTGGCTTTGGCATAGAAGTCCAGGGCGTCGGAAAGAGCCCCTGCCTTCAGATACAAATCTCCGTAACTGATCAGCGCTTCGGCGGATGTGTTGTTAATATATAATATTTTTTGTTTTAAACGGTAATCCGGCAGTTTTCGTATGCTCAAGGAGTTCCTCCTGAAAAAAAATAACGCGGTGCAAATGAACACCGCGTAATTAAATGACGGTTCGGCTTTTGTCAATAGCTGCAAAATGAATTATTTTACCAGACGGGCGAATGCCTCCTCGTACTTGGCCCGTGTTTTTGCAATAATGTCCGGAGGCAGTTCGGGCGCGGGCGGTTTTTGATTCCAGTGAAGGGAGAGCAGATAATCGCGCAGGAACTGTTTATCAAAACTTCTTTGCGCCCGGCCTTCTTCGTATTCATCGGCCGGCCAGAAGCGGGACGAATCGGGTGTCAGTAATTCATCGATCAGAATCAATTTTTTATCAATGAGTCCGAACTCCATTTTGGTGTCGGCGATAACAATGCCGGCCTTTAAAGCAATCGACGACGCCCGCTCGTAGATGGCCAGAGACTTTTTGATAATGCTGTCTGTAAGTTCCGCCCCGATAATATCTTCCATTTCAGAACGGGTGATCGGCGAGTCGTGATCGCCTTCCGGCGCCTTGGTCGTCGGCGTAAAAACCGCTTGAGGGAGTCTGCTGGATTCTGTCAGACCCTCCGGCAGTTTGATGCCGGAAATGGTCTGGCTGTGGCGGTAGTCCTTCCAACCGGAACCGGACAGATAACCCCGTACGATGCATTCCACGGGCAGCGGCGTCGTCTTTTTGACCAGCATGCTACGGCCTTCCAGACTTTCGAAATAGGGGGCGCATTCCGGGGGAAAATCGGCGGCGTCCGTTGAGATGATGTGGTTGCCGATAATATCTTCCATCTGCTTAAACCAGAACGCGGACATTTTGTTGAGAATCACGCCTTTGCCGGGAATTGCATTGTGCATCACGACATCGAAAGCCGAAATCCGGTCAGTGGCCACAAGCAGCAAGTTATCCTGCACGGCATAAAGGTCACGCACTTTGCCGCGGTTAAGAAATTTCAGTTTCGGGAAATTCGTCAATGAAATGCTTTTTTTCATAGGTTGTCGGCTCCTTTAGCGAACTGAGAGGTTAAACTTTTTTTCGTGGCCGATGGTGGACGTTGGCGTCCGACCGTAATTATGGCCCGGCAAAACTTTGGTATTATCAGGCAATGTGAAAAGTTTCGTTTTGATTGCATTATACATGGTTTGCCAGGAGCCGCCGGGTAAATCGGTGCGACCGACTGCTTCCACAAAAAGCGTGTCGCCCGTAAAGACATAACCGGGCGTGTAAAGGCACATGCCACCGGGGGAGTGGCCGGGGGTATGGATGACTTTCAGTTCAACGTTTCCTGCGGAGATAATTTGCCCATCCTGGACCAGCATGTCCGGAGGCGGGGACTGCGCCGCGCCGAACATGCGCAACATCGCGGCGGGTGTGGATGTCAGCATGAAGGCATCGTCCTCATGGACAATGATCTTCGCACCGGTGAGTTTTTTCATTTCCGCGTTGCCGCCAATATGGTCAACATGGCCATGTGTGTTGACGATATAGTTGATCCTGAGATTGTTATTTGCCGCCAATGCCAGAATATCGTGAGTGTTGTCAGCCGGGTCGATGACCAGCGCATCCCCTGTGACAGGGTCGCCGACGAGATAGGCGAAAACGGCCATTTGGCCGACCTGTAGTTGTTGAACGAACATGACGACTCCTTAAAAAAACACAGGGAATTTACTAGCACTATTTTATTGAATTCGTCAATTTAAATCCGGCGTTTTAAAATAGCGCCAAAGAAACCGTCCATCGGATGCCTGTGCGGGTAAGTCCTTAAAAATCCACGACTATCCGTCAAACTGTTGTGAAGAATCGCCCGGGGCATCTCCCTGTTGAATTGCGGGTAGTCAGCTAAAAATTGCCGGACAACATCTTCATTTTCAGCAGGCAGGAGGGAACAGGTGCAATAAATCAGACAGCCGCCCTTTTTAACGGCGGCGGCCGCGTTTTGCAGGATGGTCTGCTGGGTTTTTGTCTGCGTAAGGATATCGCCGGATTTTAAACGCCACTTGATTTCGGGATTGCGTCTCAGTGTGCCTGTGCCGGAGCAGGGCGCATCCACCAGAACATGATCAAATTTTTCGATAAAATCAGATGAGAGAGAATGACTCAGATCCGCTTGCCTGGTTTCAATAATGGATACTCCCATTCTGAAACTCTCTTTTTGCAGTTGGCAGATCTTTTCAGCGTCTCGGTCCATGGCCATAATTCGGCCTTTATTTTTCATGATGGCTGCCAGATGAGTGGTTTTGCCGCCGCTGCCTGCGCAAACATCCAGGATAGTTTCGCCGCTTTGGGGGCTGACCAGATAAGAAACCAGTTGAGCCGCTTCGTCCTGAAGCCGCAGAAATCCGTCTTTAAAAAAAAATGTTTTTTGAATGGGACGGGGCGGATCAAGAAGGACGATCCCGTCAGGTGAAAATCGCGTCGGCTCGCAACTGAAATCTTCGGCTTTGAGCTTTTCTTCCAGTTCTTCACGTGAAACTTTCAACGGGTTGACGCGAATTGTCAGCGGGGGCAACTCATTGTTGGCTTGGCATAGAGTCTTTGTTTCTTCTTTGCCGTAAGTATTGAGCCACGCCTTCACCAGCCACAGCGGATGAGAGTAAAGCGCCGCCAGATGTTCCTCGGGATTTTTTTCTAAAGAGGGGAATGCAAGTTTATCCGTGTTGCGCAGGTAACTTCTCAAAACGGCATTGATCAATCCGCCCGCCGCCGGAGCGGTATGTTTAGCGATTTTGACGGCTTCGTCCACCGCCGCGAAAGCCGGCAGACGGTCGCTGAATTTAAGTTGAAACAGGCCTGTGCGCAGGATGTTTTTAACGTTCTCCTCCATTTTTACATAATCGCCGCGATAAAGCCTGGAAATGATCCAGTCCAGATGTCCCCGCATGCGCAGGACGCCATATACCAGATGGGTCAGCAGCCGCCCATCCGCCGTGCCGGACAGAGACTGCTGATCGAGCGCTTGATCCAGCAAATCTCCGGCAAAAGCCTGACTTTGCGAAACGGAATTCAAAATGTCCACTGCCTGTCGGCGAATTGTTTTTTTCATCATAAACCCTTAGCTCATGGTTCGTAGCTCGTAGCTTTAAATCTATGCTAAAACACTTCCCGGTGTTAGTTTATATCCACGCAAAAAGTCGCCGATGGGCATTCTTTTCTTTCCGGCCATCTGGATATCTTTCAATAGGACATAACCGTCGGATGCCGCAACGGATAATCCGGATTTATCGATAATGCTGATGATGCCGGGAGCGTGGTTCACAGAACCCGGATGAGCCTCTGCGGTAAAGATTTTCATCAATTGTTCATTCAACGAAGTATAGGCGGCAGGGGAGGGGGAAAGCCCGCGGATGAGATTGACGATATCAGAGGCGCTGTTCTGCCAGTTAATTCTGCCTGTTTCTTTGGCCAGGCGGGGAGCCAAAGTTACGCCTGAGGCATCCTGAGGTTGTCTCCGTACAGTGCCTGCGACTGCTTTTTCGATGGTTTGGACAAGCAATGTCGCGCCCAGTTTCGCCAGACGGTCATGAAGGTCTCCATAGGTTTCCGATGCCCCGATGGGAGTTTCTT
>CAYOPU010000003.1:0-38442 GCA_964405915.1 uncultured Smithella sp.
ACATTCTGGGGGTTGACGGCGGCTCCACCACCACGAAAGCCAGCCTCATTGACTTTGAAACCAGCAAAGTTACCGCGTCTTACTACGGCCGCACGCACGGTGACCCGGTCAGCGCGTTCAAAAACTGCCTGATCGAAATAAAAAAACAGATCCGCGAAGATATCGGCAACGCAAAAATCAGCATCACCCTGGCTTCGACAACCGGATCCTCGCGCGAAATTCTCGGTGTTTTTCTGGAAACACCCGCCGTCTATAATGAAATCATTGCCCACGCCGTCGGCACGTCATTTTATCGGGAGAATATCGACACTATCTTTGAAATCGGCGGTCAGGACGCCAAGTATGTCTCGCTGAAAAACAAGGTCCCGATCGATTACGCCATGAACGAAGCCTGTTCCGCGGGAACCGGATCATTTCTGGAAGAATCGGCGCAGGGCGATTTAAACATCCCTGAAGCCTCCCAGATCGGCGATATCGCGCTGTCGGCGGAAGCGCCGCTCAAGTTCGGCGAACATTGTTCGGCCTTTATCAATTCCGATATCCGCAACGCCATCCAGCAGGGAGCTTCGCGTGAAGATATCACGGCCGGTATCGTGACCTCGATCGTGTCCAACTATCTCAATCGCGTCGTAGGCAACCGGACGATCGGCAGAAATATTGTCCTGCAGGGCGGCGTCGCTAAAAACAAGGCGGTTCCGTTGGCCTTCGCCATGCTTCTGGATAAGGACATTCTGGTCCCGCCCGATCCTGAACTGATGGGCTGTTTCGGCGTGGGAATTCTGGCCAAGCAGAAATTTGCTGAAGGATTTCTGGAAAAAACCACTTACGACATCGATCAAATCCTGGCCACAAACATTATTCCTGAAAAGGAATTTCAATGCAAAGCCTGCGACAATTTCTGCTCGATCCGCATGCTCAATGTCAACGGCCACAAATCCATGTTCGGCGGACGCTGTAATCAATACGCCAATATTCGCAAGAAAAAAGTCTTTAACGAAGCAGACGTGATCGACTACATTGAAAAGCGCAATGACATTATGTTTAAAGAATGCGCGCCCGATCCAGCCACGCTGGTCCGCAGAAAAGATTTTGTTGTCGGCATTCCCCGCTGCTTCTCCATTTACACGCTCTGGCCGCTTTATTCCTGGTTCTTCCATGCCCTGGGCATTGAAACATTTGTCTCCCGGGAGATTGCTCATGACGGAACGGCGCGCGTGGAAAGCAGCTACTGTTTCCCGGCGGAAATCGCGCACGGCGCCGTGCAGGATATCTTTAACCGTAAAATAGATTACATTTTCCTGCCGCATTTCCGGGATATGGAAAGTTATGAAAAAATTGCACCGGCTAACTTCTGCCCCATCACGCAAAGCCTGCCTTATTACATCAAAAAGGCTTTCCCGGAGATTCCCGACGAAAAATATTTAGCGCCGGTGGTCAGCTTTATGTACGGTATCGACAAAGCGGCCGAACCTTTTATCGCCATGGCGGCAACTCTGGGCTATCACGCAAGTGAGGCAAAAACCGCTTTCCGTATCGCCTATGAAAAACAAATGGAATGTTTTACCAAATTTACTGAATTGGGCAAGCAGGCGCTCGCAGAGGCGCGGCTGGCCAAACGCGCGGTGATGGCGATTCTGGGACGGCCCTACAATTCTTTTACCGGCGACGCCAATATGGGCATTCCCCGCAAATATACCTCCCGCGGTTTTTCGGTCATCCCTTTTGACATTCTTCCTTTTTCCGACCAGACCATCTATTCCAATATGTACTGGTATTATGGCCAGCAGGACATGAAAGCCGGCACGCTTCTGAAGAATGAAGCTAATATTTTTATCACATATATCTCTAATTTTTCCTGCGCGCCCGATTCCTTTATGCTGCATTATTTAAAGTGGATCATGGGCACGAAACCGTTCCTGATCCTGGAGATGGATTCCCATACCGCCGATGCCGGCATTGATACACGCATTGAAGCATTTCTGGACATCATCGAAGGGTACCGTTCCAAGCTGACCGATATCCGCGAGGAAAGATACGACAATGGTTTGCGCTTCATCAACCGCGCGGGTGAAGAGATTCATATTCACAATAACATCACTGATGAAAAAATACCGATCAAAGATAATCCGCGCGTCAAGCTGCTCTTGTCCAGCATGGGCCGGCTTTCGGCGGAACTGGTCGGGGCGGCCATTCGCGGCCTCGGCATCAACGCGCAGGCCATGCCGGTGCCGGATATCTATACGCTGCAAATGGCGCGCAATCACGCCTCCGGCAAAGAGTGTCTGCCGTCACATCTCGTTTTAGGCAGCGCACTCAAATATTTATCATCCGCTGAATACCGTAAGGATGAAATTTATCTCCTGTTTGTTCCCACAACAACCGGCCCCTGCCGGACCGGCCAGTACTTTGTTTTCTATGAAAATCTTTTCAAGGATTTACGTCTGGAAAATGTTCTCGTGTTCACCCTGGAAGCGGATAATTCCTACAATGAACTTGGCCCGGAATTTTCCAAATATGCCTGGTGGGCCACCGTTATCGGCGATTACATGAAAGATGTGGAAACCTCCCTGCGAACCTGCGCGGCGGATCCGGCCAAAGCCATGGCCACTTATGATCAGATCTGGCAGAAGATGATCGGTGTGGCCGAAAACGATATTACAAAAGTCCTGCCCGTCCTGAAAGATATCGCCGGAACCATTTCCCGCATTCCGCTGGCCAAAAAGATTGAAGATTGTCCGAAAGTGCTGATTGTCGGGGAAATCTATGTCCGACGTGACGATTTTGCCGTTGATGAATTGATTCAGCAGTTCAGCAGTCACGGCATCATCGGCAAGGTATCCAACGTCACCGAATGGCTTTACTATTGCGACTTCGTGAGGCATTACGAGCTCAAGAAAAAGCTTAAACTGGTACCGAGGCACCGGCGCGTATTTGCCGACGAATTCCAGGACATCATCAACTGGAAAATTGAACATGCCTATAAAAAAAATGTGGAAAAAAAGGTCCGCGAAACGATAAGCATAACCGGTCTGGTGCCGCAGACGCCGCATGATATGCCGGAAATCATGAAAAACACCGCAAAGCATTTCGTGAGCCAAGAGCTTTACTCGGAAATCAGCATCTCCAGCGGGGTTGCCGCCACGGCCATGATGGACGGCTACTCGGGCATCGTGAACATCTCGCCTTTTGCCTGCCTGATTGGCCGCGTGATCGAGGGATTATTCACGCCATGGGCCAGGGCGCGAAAGTATCCGGCCATCTCCATCGAAATTGATGGCAACCTCCTGCCGCCCAACGTGCTTGGCAAACTGGAAATCTTCATGCTTAACGTCAATCGTTTCCGGGGCAAGGACGATATTTCCACGATGGTAGAACAAGAGGGAATAAGGTCTGCGGCCATTGACCGAAAAATCATCCGGTAAAACCAACAAAAAAACCTCCCGCATCCGAACGGCGAGGGAGGTTTTTTCATGAAAAATAATTTTAGAGCAAGTTAATCTTTTTTCGGTGTTTTCAGCATCGCAACAGCCAGCACCATACCAACCACCGCCAATACAGCCGTAGGATAAAACGCACGGGTGTATGATCCGAAAACGTCTGCGGCCAGACCGGAAATAATTCCGCCAATGATGGCGCCCAGACCGTAAGCGAAAAAGACCACACCGTAATTCTGCGCGTAATTTTTCATGCCGAAAAACGCAGCCGTCGCAGTCGGAGCAATTGCCAGCCAGCCGCCCAAGCCAAGCCAGAAGCCGATGAAGCTGATGGTGTAAAGTGTTGTATCACCCGCTTTGGCGGTGATCATCATAATCGATACGGCAAGAATCATCACCATATTGAGAATAGCCGCGTTGCGGGGCGTAATCTTGTCCGTCAAAAAGCCAAACAGCGGACGTCCTGCAGCGTTGAAGATTGCAAACACACCGACGAGCGTCGTGGCTGTTTCAGGCAGAATTTTGATAATGTCATTGCCCACCGGCTTGGAGATGCCGATGGCCATCAATCCCGCAATGCATCCGATGAGATAGCAAAAAAACAATCCCCAGAAGGTGCCGGTTTTCATCATTTCTCCGGGCGTAAAATCAGCGGCGGCCACGGATCCTGCCGCCGGTTTCCAGCCCGCGGGTTTCCAGCCGGCAACGGGGAAACGAAAAGGCAGGCTCAGAATGACCAGAATAATTCCGAACGCGATGCCGAAATACATAAAGGTCGTCGGCAATCCAACAGACGGAATCAGAGCGTTGGCAATCTTGCCCGTTATCAGGGCTGATCCGCCAAAACCCGCCAGCATCAAGCCGACCGCCAGACCTTTTTTATCCGGAAACCACTTGGCGCCCATGGACACCGGGCATCCGTAAACCAGGCCGACGCCTGATCCGGCAATCACACCGTAGGTCAGCGTCAGCATCCAGATGCTGGACGCAAAACTCGAAAGAAGCCATCCCAACCCCACAATCATGCCGCCAATCATCCCCAACTTGCGAGGCCCCAGCTTTTCCATGACACGTCCGCCGAAAAACATCAGCACGGAAAAGAAAGCCAGGAACACCATGAAAGGCAGATTGGCCTGAAAGGACGAGATACCAGCAAACGCTTCTTTAACCGGTTTCAGAAAGATGCTGTAAGCGTAAACCGCCCCCAGACAAACATTCATCACAATTCCCAACACGACAAACAACCACCTGCCGCTTTCCGCAGGCAACCCAAAAATCTTCTCCTCAGCACTCATAGATACAGCCTCCCCCCAAAAATTAGTAATAATAACGATGGTGGGCTTTTACAGGTTAATATTTCAAGAGTCAATAAAAATGTGCCGGAAATGGAATCAAAAACCTAAAAAGAATCAGGGACGACAGGGACATCCTATATTGCCTCCGTCAAGAGAAAAAAATATTGAAACGTCCTGATTAATTTGAAAGTTGCCTGATGTCTTCAAATTCCACTTGATGGCAGAGACTGGTTTCTATGAGGTCGCGGAATTGCGGCTCGAAACGCAGGCAGATGCCGCAGTCCGAGCTGATTTGTTTGGGGACAGGGATCAGTTTGTGTGGAATCTTCCCGGCTTTCAGAATCTTTTCCGCCTTCAGGGCGTGGCTCACTGATTTGAAAAGCATTACATAATATAAAGTCTGGCCACTCATGGCGTCAATAATCGGCCGGCCCGGCTCATGGTTCCGGCGATGTCATACATATTGGAGACCATGCCGACGCCCAGCTTATCTTTCAGGTCAAAATAGTTCAGACAGGTGCCGCATACAAGGATTTCCACGCCCGCCGCCGCCAGTTGTTTCAGATCATCAAGGACTTCCGAACCTTGCACGGTAAGCTTAACACCGGTATTGTAAAAAATCATGACATCCGGTTTTTCAGCCTGTCCGGCAATGGTATGCATGAAGGCCCGGATTAAAACGGAGCCCAGTTCGTCATTGCCCCTCCCCATTTTGTCTTCGGCGCAGACGATGACAAAAGGTCCGGAAACAGCCGGAGCCGCGCACGTTACGGAAATATCTTCGGCAGATATTGACGCGCCTGCCTTGCGGGTCAGGGTGATTTCAAAGATACTGCCGTCTGCTTTGGATTCGGATATTACATCACAGCCCAGCTTCGTCCCCAGGCGTTTGACGTTTTCCAGTGCCGTGTCATTATCCACGATCACTTTCACCTTTTCGTTTATTTCAATTGCCTGTTTGGCCAGAATAACCGGCTGCGGACAGGCCAATCCCGCGGCGTTGACGATTTTCATTTCGCTCATTTTTCAATCCCTCACTTTTATTGATTTAAGCGATATATTATTCACCAGCAGATATCCAATAAAAAATAGTTATAGTTCCGGAAGTTTTATTCCGTTTTTTAATATGAGGCAATGTCCGGACAAACCGTCATGTTTTGATTTTTGACAGTTGTCGAAACAGGATATTGCTCAGGCAACCAAATTCCTCCACGGAAAGCGTTTCCGCCCTTCTTTTTCCATCAATGCCGGATGCATTCAGCGCCGTTTTTATATCGGGTTCAGACAGTCCTTCCAGGCATCCGGCGTTTTTTAAATTGTTGATCAGCATTTTACGACGCTGGCCGAATGCCACTTTCACCAGTCGGCCGAAAAATATTTCATCGGCCAGATCCATCAGAGATTTTTCCAGGAAAGTTCCCTGAATAATTGAAGATTCCACTTTCGGACGGGGATGAAAGCAGATTGCCGGAACATCAAAGAGCCTTTCAACTGCGGCGTGCATCTGGAGCAGAACCGACGGCACACCGTAATGCTTACTATCCGGCAAAGACACCAGACGCTGCACCACCTCTTTCTGCAGCATTAAAGTAAAACGGCTGATGACGGATCGAAAAGACAATAAATGGAAAATAACGGGGCTTGATATGTTGTAAGGAACATTACCTATTACTTTAAGTTTAGTATTGTATTTCATTGACATTGAAGAGAAATCAAATTTTAATATATCGCCGGAATAGATCTCCACATTCGGGCATCCCGAAAGTTGATCTTTCAGGGTTTCAATCAACTTGGGATCAATTTCCACGGCAATAACCTGTCTGGCGGTTTGTGCAATATCCCGGGTCAGGACACCGATGCCCGATCCGATTTCCACAACAACATCGCCGGAAGAAATACGCGACGAGTCAACAATTTTCCTGATCGTATTAACGTCAATCAGAAAAGACTGGCCTAATCTTTTTCGCGGCTTAATGTCGTATTGATGAAGAATTTCTCTGGGTGTTGTCATCTCATTCTGGCCCTCTCCACCGGGGCGGTTAAGGGCGTTAAAGAATCGGAAACTAAAGGCCAGCGCGATACTGCGTTGAGATCCAGCGAATCCGATCTTCCGTTTTTCAGCATGATTTCCCCCAGTGCCGCAATCATGGCGGCGTTGTCCGTACATAAGATCATCGGCGGGATAAACAATTCCATGTCGGCTTTTGCCGTCACCCCGGAAAATTTTTGCCTCAACCTGCTGTTGGCGGCGACGCCGCCACAGACAACAACCTGCGAAAGATTATGCTCACCGGCTGCTTTAATCGTTTTATCGACCAGCACATCAATGATGGCTTCCTGATAACTTGCGACAACATCCGGCAATTCCGCCTCGCTGAATTCCCCCCCCCGCTTTTTGAACAGGGTTAAAAGCGACGTTTTCAGGCCGCTGAAACTGAAATCGGGTGAATCCTTCATGGCCCGTGGGAAGTTAAACGCCTGGGGATTGCCTGTTTTTGCCATCCGGTCGATCACGACGCCTCCCGGATAGCCCAGGCCCAGCAGTTTAGCCGCTTTATCAAAAGCTTCGCCTGCAGCATCGTCGCGCGTCTGGCCCAGCAATTGAAACTCATGATAGTTTTTCACCAGATATACATTGGTATGACCGCCGGAAACCACTAAGGCGGCAAAGGGAAACCTCGGCTTTGTCTCGGACAAAAATGAGGCCAAGATGTGCCCTTCCAGGTGATTGACGCCGACCAACGGAATATGGAGGCCATAAGCCAGCGCCTTCGCCGCGGATAAGCCGACAAGGAGGGAGCCGATCAGGCCCGGCCCGCGTGTTACGGCAACTCCCCCAAGGTCCTTCAATGCCAGACCCGCATCCGCCATCGCCTGCGTAATCACGGGAGAAATGGCTTCGATATGCTTGCGCGAAGCGATCTCCGGCACCACGCCTCCGTAAGCGCTGTGATCCTTGATTTGCGAGGCGATAACATTGGACAGTAATATGCCATCCCTTACAACCGCTGCCGCTGTTTCATCGCACGATGATTCAATTCCTAAAACCAACAAATTTCAATCCTTCTTGATAATTTTCTTTACAAATAATTCAAAAGGCTTATATAAAAGCCCGCAGTATTTGTAAACAAACTTTTACCGGCATTTAATGATCAGGATCGCTTTCATGGAAATAAAAACAGATTTTTTAATTATCGGCAGCGGCATTGCAGGCTTAAGCCTGGCCATCAAAGTAGCGCAACTGGGCTCGGTAGCCATTGTCACCAAAAAAGAAAAATCGGAATCCAACACCAATTATGCTCAGGGCGGCATTGCCGCGGTGACGGACAAAACAGACAGTTTTGAAGAACACATCAGCGACACGCTGGTCTGCGGCGCCGGACTTTGCAATCAAGATGTTGTCGATTTTGTCGTTCGGGAGGCTCCTCCCCGCATTCAGGAATTAATTGCATGGGGCGTCAATTTCACAAAATCGGAAGTTCCCCCTCACCTTTATGATTTAGGTCAGGAGGGAGGCCATCATCGCCGTCGTGTACTTCATGCCAAGGACTTGACCGGTCATGAAATTGAAAGGGCGTTGCACGAAAAAGTGGCCGGTTTGAAAAATGTTCAAATTTATGAGAATCATATCGGCATTGATCTCATCATTCAAAAAGATGCCGCGGCCCGGACGATTAATTGCCTCGGCGCTTACGTTCTCGATATTTATCACAGCGAAATCCATACCTGCCGCGCCAAATATACCATTTTATCCACCGGCGGCGCTGGAAAGGTTTATCTGATTACCACGAATCCCGACATTGCCACAGGCGACGGCATTGCGATGGCGTATCGCGCGGGCGCTCAAGTTGCCAATATGGAGTTCATCCAGTTTCATCCCACCTGCCTGTTTCATCCGGAAGCCAAGGCATTTCTCATCAGTGAAGCCGTCCGCGGCGAAGGCGGCATCCTCAAATTAAAAAACGGCGAGACATTCATGGAAAAATATCACCCCATGAAAAGCCTCGCTCCCCGCGATGTCGTGGCCAAAGCCATCGATAACGAAATCAAGCAGTCCGGTGATGAGCATGTTCTGCTGGATATTACGCATCACACCCGCGATTTTCTACTGGACCGTTTCCCCAACATTTACAACAAGTGCCTGGAGTACGGCATCGACATGGCCGTACAGCCGATTCCCATCGCTCCGGCAGCGCACTACATTTGCGGCGGCGTCGCGGTGGATCACTACGGCAAAACATCCATCGACAACCTGTTTGCCTGCGGCGAAGTCTCCTGCACCGGCCTGCACGGCGCCAACCGCCTGGCCAGCAATTCGCTTCTGGAAGCGCTTGTTTACTCCCACCGGATTTTTACAAGAATAAATAAATCGTTCCGGCAAACTGAACTTAGTGATACGCCGATCCGCCCCTGGGATCCCGGTGACACCTCCGAAAGCGATGAAAGCATCGTCGTTACGAACAACTGGGATGAAATCCGCCGGTGTATGTGGAATTATGTGGGAATCGTCCGTTCTGATAAACGCCTGGCGCGCGCTGAACGCAGAATTGACATGATTCAGAAAGAAATACACGAATATTACTGGAACTACAAGATCACCAAAGACTTAATTGAGTTGCGCAACATTACAACGGTCGCCAAGCTGATTGTACAATGCGCCCGCGCCAGAAAAGAAAGCCGCGGTCTGCATTATACCATCGATTATCCGGATACCCTGAATTCTTTCCTCAAAGACACGATCCTGGTTAAATAAAAAGAGGTGATGAATCCCCGAATGATCCGGGATTCATCACCTCTGTTTCATCCGTTTACTCCAAATACCCGGTTAAAAATAAAATCAAGATTCTTTAAAAAATTATTGACGTTAAAAATACCATCCAGGTCTTTTTCATTCAGATATTTTTGAACTATTTCATCCTGCGCCAGAAGGGTTTTGAATTCCACCCCTTCATGCCACGACTTCATCGCGTTTTTCTGGACAATGGCGTATGCATCTTCTCGCGTTGTCCCCTTTTCGATGAGCGACAGCAAGACCATTTGTGAGAATATAACACCGTGCGTCATATTCAGATTGGTAAGCATTCGCTCCGGATAGGTAACCAGCTTATCCATCAAACCGGTAAATCGTCCCAGCATAAAATCCAGAACAATGGTCGCATCCGGTCCGATGACCCGCTCCACGGAGGAGTGGCTGATATCCCGCTCATGCCACAGGGCAACGTCTTCCAGCGACGCGACAGCGTACGAGCGCACCAGTCTGGCCAGACCGGAGATGTTTTCGGAAAGCACGGGATTGCGCTTATGCGGCATGGCCGAGGATCCTTTTTGACCCGGCGAAAAATATTCTTCCGCCTCCCGGACTTCCGTTCTTTGCAGCAGACGGATTTCCTGCGCGAATTTATCGAGCGACGACGCGATAATCGCCAGCGTGTTGAAAAATTCCGCGTGACGGTCACGCTGAACAATCTGTGACGACACGGGCGCCGGTTTTAATCCCAGTTTATCACAGACATATTCCTCGACAAACGGATCGATAAACGAAAAGGTGCCCACGGCACCGGCAATTTTCCCGTAACTGACGGTTTCTTTTGCCCGCAAAAGACGCTCGCGGTTGCGCTGCATTTCCTGATACCACAGGGCCATCTTCAAACCAAACGTAATCGGTTCGGCATGGATGCCGTGCGACCGGCCGATCATTAACGTGTTTTTATGTTCAAAAGCTCTCTTTTTCAAAACCGGCAGAAGTTGATCCAGATCATCGAGAAGAATTTCGGCGGCTTCCTTTAACTGTATAGCCAGCGCCGTATCCAGCACATCGGACGATGTAAGCCCCATATGAATAAACCGGCCGTCCTCTCCTATTTTTTCCGTCAGCGAGGAAACAAACGCAATCACATCATGTTTGGTAATTTTTTCAATTTCATCGATCCGGACGACATTGATGACCGCTTTGGCTTTAATATTTTCGACCGCCCGGGCCGGAACTTTGCCCAGTTTGACCATCGCTTCGCACGCCGCCACTTCCACATCCAGCCATTTCTGATACTTGTTTTCCTGGCTCCAGATCGCTGTCATTTGCTCTCGTGAATATCTTGGAATCACCGTCTTCTCCTGTCTTCCCGATTTCCTTATTTCGCGGCTTTTTGCAGGGTTTTGGCCATGTCCGTTTTTTCCCAGCGGTAATCATCCATGAAGAAGGTCCGGGGAATTTTGCGGTAGATGGCCCCGTTGAGCAGATCAAATTTCTCAATCATGCCTTCCGGCGTCAAATCAAAATATTCTTCTACCATTTTTTCCAGTCTGTCGTCTGAAATCCTGCCCGTGCCGAAGGTATTCACATAAATGGAAAAGGGTCGGGCGATACCGATTGCATAAGCCAGTTGGACTGCGCATTTAGAAGCAAGCCCCGCCGCCACGATATTTTTAGCAACATAACGAGCGCCAAAAGCCGCCGAGCAATCCACTTTCTCCGGCGTCTTATTGACCACCGCGCCGCCGCCCAACTGTGCGCCGGGGTACCCGCCGTAAAACTGAACAACCAGCTTGCGTCCGGTCACGCCGGAATCGGCCGCGCTGCAGGAATTGATAGCGTTCCATTCCCCCGTCGGGTTGAACAAAAACTCCGTCTTTTTATCGACACAATCTTTCAGACAGTCAAAGGCTATTTTCTTAGCCCGGTCGCGCACTTTCAATCGATCGCCTTTGACAAAACGGTAATCAATCGAGTTGGACATCAACACCTTGGCTACACGCAAGGGCTTGCCGGTTTTCGTATCGTAATCAACCGATACCTGCCCTTTTCCATCCGGCGCAAAAATCGGATCCTGACAAAACTCGAAGGCCCGCATCAATTTGTTCACGAGAACATAAGGCAACGGAAGGAGTTCCGGTGTTTCGTCACATGCAAAACCATACATGATACCCTGATCGCCCGCTCCGATTTCGCGATCTTTGTTTAAAAGGCAGCTTGTGCCCTGATTAATATCCGGAGATTGAGGAATAATGGCGTTGAGGACGCCCATTAAGTGCCCGTTCAAACCGACTGCCGCATGATTATAACCAAGCTCAATCACGGAATCTCTGGCAATTTTATCAATATCCACATAGGCTCTGGTCCTGACCTCGCCGCCGACCATGCATATTCCCTTGCCTAAAAAGACCTCAATCCCGCAATGCGGCATATTGGCCAGCGTAAGTTTTAGTTTCTTTTCTTCATCGAGGATGGCTGCAATAACATTGGCCGCAATAATATCCGCAACCAGATCAGGATGACCCACTTTGACGCTTTCCGACGAAATCTGCATATCAATTTTCTCCTTTAAAGAAATTTTTATCCGGATAAAACGCTCAAAAACAAAAAACCCGCGCTAAAGCACGGGTTCAATTTATTCATTGATTTTCAGTGCTTTAGCACATTTATAGAGCGGAGCAATTTACTTTTAAATCACCGCTTCAAGCACTTCATATCACATAAACGCATTAAATCAAGAAAAAATTTTATTCCTTCAGCCCATCATGAATAAAGGGAAAATCCTTGACTTCTTCCTTAGAAGAGGAAGAAACAATTAGCGCCAATATCACCTAAAAGTTCTCTATCTTACACTGGACAAAAAAAAGAGTGCCGGTTAATGAGAGTTGGACTCCCTTGCAAAAAAACTGGCCCTCGCGTCTTATGGCATCATAATTTCCAGCAGGGGATATTGATTGATGGGAACCTATCGTGCAGTTGTTTTTCTGACTTTCCCCGGTCATCTCGTCCACAATTTTCTGTTGTGCCCGGATCGAGCGTTCAGCAAAACGGGGATCCGTCTTGCGGTATTTCTTTTCAATAAAAGCAATGGATTCCCGCGCACTCTTTCGATGGACGGCAATCATGCCGCATTTGTTCAATCCCCAGCGGGCCTCAATCCCGGCCGCCGGATCTGAAGACAACCATTTGGAATTTTGAAATACATAGCGCAAAGTAACATATCGATCAGGAGAAATTTGCAGGTAAATCTTCTCCATCTTACCGAGCATGGCATCCCGATCCAAATGACTCTTCTTGATGATTTCTTCGAGATGGTCAATCATCACAACGATAAATTCATCCCGGTCCGGCGTACTGTAAGTTTCCCACAAACGGGAACCATCCGGACATTGAATCTCATGACATTTTTTATACCCATCGCGTACGATGGGTATTCTTTCAATTAACTGGCGAGTGAGAGCATTCATTATTTTTCCCGCCTTTTCATTGGGATCATAGACTTTAGGATCGATCCGTTTTTCCACCGCTTCAAGATAGTCCGCGTATCCTTCCGTGAAAGCCGATGAATACTGTACATCCGAATAGAATGGATGTTCTTTCACGGGAAGATAACGCCACCGGTTGCCTTCCTTTATCGGCCACCGGAATTTCAGCAAACCGGAAATATGATCATCCCTCGGATCGGGCAATATAATATTCCTGAGGCGCAGTCTCTGTATCCTTGTCGGCAAACCGGCTTCAAATGTCTGAACTGGATGGGTGGTGCTTCCATCCATGACGATACGGCTTACAATGCCTGCGTGGTCTTCGGCGATGAGAAAAACGGTTCCCGCCGTTACGGAGTCCGCCGCGATGCGTATGGGATAGGTATCCAGCGGCAGAGACATTGTCGATGTTGACGACAGCATGGCCATTAACGCCGCCCGGAAACGCCTGTCCTTCTCCCACGTCGCGTGAGTCGGAAGACGGGCCCAGTCTTTTGACCAGTGTCCGATCAGCCGGTTGTCAAGCGTTCTGGCAGCCACCGGCAGATGGTGGATGCGCGCATAAATCCATCGGATGGCATAGGGCACATCCGCGCAGTCCACGCGAATGTCGTGGCGAATGAAAAAATCTTCCGTAATAGTCGCTTCTATCCACTTGCCGTAATGATATTCGTCTTGAATCGTCCACCGACGCTGACCGACTTTCCACACCTGAGCATCGGACTCATGGAAATCATGGCAAAATGCAAACGTCGCCGTGAATGCATATGCGGCAAGGGATATAACGATCAGGCGGAAAGAAGCGTTCATGATTCGGCTATCTTCTGACCGCGACCGCTTCGATTTCCAGCGGCGCGCCTTTGGGCAGACCGGAAACCTCCACGGTCGAGCGAGCGGGCGGGGCGTCAGGAAAGAACCCGGCGTAAATCGCATTGACAACGGCAGAATCCGCCATGTTTTTCAAAAAAATTGTTGTTTTAACAACACGGCTCAGGGATAAACCGTTTTCTTCAAGAACGGTTTGAAGATTGACCATGGCCTGACGGGTGGCCGGCTCAATGGCCATCATGACTTCGCCGGTTGACGGATTGATCGGCAACTGACCGGACAGGAAGATCAGACCGTTTGCCTCGACGGCAATGGAGTAAGGGCCGGAAACCGGCAGTTTGCCGGATGAAAGAATTATTTTGTCCATGGGATATGTTTCCTCACAGCGCCGGTTCAACGGTGTGATCCGATTTGCCGGATGACTTTATAGTATCGGAGAAAATATAAAGCTTATCTCCAGATGAAATTTTTCTGCCGCCGATTCCATTCCAGATGGTCAGCGCTTTATAGGGCACATTGAACCGGCTGGCAATGCCGGAAATGGTGTCTCCTGTTTTAACGGTATAAACAGAAGCGTTTTTCAACGCAATCCACTCAGACAGCAATTTATCATAGCGTTCGTAAAAACCGGTTGCCTGCCCTTTGGGGATATTGATCTGACGGGTCCCGGCGGGCAGGTGATAATATTTGATTTGCGGGTTAAGATCTTTAATGATTTTAAAATACGTGTTTGCGGCCTGTGCGATAATGTGCAGAGGAACGGGTTGGCCGGCCTTGATTTCCACCGCATCAAACTGCCTGGGTAAATAAAGATCGGCCGGAGAAAGGCTGTAGCCGAATTTTGCCGGATTCGACATAATAACTTTTGCCGCGAGTATCCGGAAAACGTATCTCTGGGTTTCCTGGTTCAGGTAAAGCTGATAATAATGATTTACTTTCTGAACCAGGAGTTCAGATTTCAGCCCATCTTCGCCCATATTGTAAGCGGCTGCGGCAAGGGTCCAGGAGCCGAAGAGCGCATAGAGTTTTTTGAGATACTTGACCGCCGCCTGAGTTGCCTGATAAACGTTTCTCCTCTCATCAATATCATCGCTGATCTCCAACCCGTATTTTGTGCCCGTGCCTTCGATAAATTGCCAGTATCCTGTAGCGCCTTTGTTGGAAAAAGCCAGCGGGCGCAGAGAACTTTCCGCTATAGCGATGTACTTGAGATCATCCGGCAACGCATTGGCTTTCAAAGCTCTTTCAATTTCAGGAAAGTAGCGGCTGGCACGCTTGATCCACAAAATGATGTCATCGCTGTTATCCAGAGATTGCAGCATTTCTCTTTCCAAACGTTCGCGGACATCCGGATCGGCAAGAGGCGCCTGTTCTCCGCAAAAATTCAGCGGTTCACTAATTCTGATGGCTTCCAGAAGTTCCTGTCCGGCGGATATCGGCGTTTTGTTCTGAGCATGGCCCGTTGAGATGCAGGCCATGCTGATCATGAACCATATGCTTAAGACAAACAATTTGTGAGATAGCTTTTTCAAAACAGTCTCTTCCCGGAGCAGCGCATCCCTTGATTACCTACTTTCCGTTTTTGGCTTCATACTGGGATTGGCCAGATTGTCGCGAATTTTCTTCAACTCTTTCGTAGCGCCTTCTTTAACCTCCCTGGACTGCTTTACCGCTGCATCTTTTGTTTCCTTTAAACTTTTGGGAAAATCTTCTCTCATCGCTTTGGCGTCCCGGACGATGGCATCTTTAGTGACCTCCACTGTATTAACAATTTCTGTTTTGACTTCTCTGGCGTCATCGGCAATTGCTGGTCCAATGCTTTTATCTGATGTTTCCTTGCTCTCGCCCGCAACGGATAAATTTATGGAAAGGCCCAAAAGGAAGCAAGCGGCAAACACGTAAATCATTCGTCGTTTCATTTTATTTTCTCCTTTCTTTTCAGCGCGCCCAGTGATTTAAAAAGAGGGCTCACTTCATATAATTTCGAGGCAATCGCCTTTTGATAAACAAGGTAGGGGGCCTGTCCGCCCTTCGATGGATCAGGGAAAATATCGTGAAAAAGCAGATAACCGCCGGGCAGAATATGTTTCGCCCAGATTTGGTAGTCGTTCAATGCGGATTCATAGGCATGGCTGCCATCAATAAAGAGCAGACTAAGCGGTGTATTCCAGGCTCGTCCAACAACTTCCGACCGGCCAATGACCGGAATCACGCTATCTCCAAGGTTAAAATCATTGATGGTTTTACGAAATAAACGCAGCGTGTCGATTTTTCCCGTTTCCGGATCCAGTAACTCAGGATCAAAGTATTCCTGCCCCGGCTGCTGTTCTTCCGAGCCTGTGTGATGGTCAATGGAAAATAAAACCGTGTTGTTTTCTTTGCAGGCGGCGCCCAGAAAAATGGCGGATTTGCCGCAATAGCTGCCGATTTCCAGGCAGGGAGCAAATATTGACGCTTCCAGGGCTGTTGTATAGAGGCGCATGGCCTCTTCTTCATCTAAAAAACCTTTAACTTTCGATACATTTGCAAGATCAATTTTCAAAACCGGCCATCCTTCAAGTTAATAGTTGCTTCATAAACCGCCTCCCGATAAATTGCAACCCAAAGATGACTGAAAATAATTCTTCATCTCCATGCATTTTACCTTGATATCGTCCCTGTGTTGTTATAAAAATTTAATCAAAATCCAGTATATATATTTTACTGGACGCATATCATTTATTCACGATCATCAATCGGGAATGGATATTCCCCGGATGGCTGTCTGTTGACGACAGGAGGCAAAAAAAATGATCCAGGAAAAAAAGAATAGCCCTGATTCCATTGATGCGGATCATTTAAGAAGGTTGACCCAAATTGGCGTGGCTCTTTCTGCGGAAAAAGATATTGATCGTCTGCTGGAAAAAATTTTAATAGAAGCGCGCGCCCTCACCTCCGCCGACGGCGGGACGCTTTACCAAATGTCGGAGAATGGCAGAGAACTTCAGTTTGCTTTCGTGCAGACTGCATCTCTTGGAATATATATGGGAGGCACGGGAGGAAAAATAACCTGGCCGCCTGTCGAATTAATCGACGCCAAGGGTGTGTTGAATCACACCAATGTGTCCGCACATGTGGCCATTACCGGCGAGCCCGTTAATATTGCTGACGTTTATGATGCGTCCAGATTTAATTTTGACGGTCCTCTGGCATTCGACAAGAAAACCGGCTATCGGACGCAATCCATGCTGGTAGTGCCGATGCGCGATCACGAGGGTGACATCATCGGCGTTTTACAACTTCTCAACGCGACAGAACCGGATACAGGCAAAGTGATTCCCTTTTCTCAAAAGGCGCAAGATCTGGCCTGGTCTCTGGCTTCCCAGGCGGCGGTGGCTTTGACCAACAAACTGCTGATCTTCGAACTGGAAAACTTGCTGGATGCTTTCATCAAAACGATTGCCATTGCCATTGACGAAAAGTCTCCCTACACCGGCGGTCACGTTCGACGTGTGGCTGAGCTGACCATGACCATTGCCGAAAAAATCAATCAAACGCATGACGGGTATTTTGAGAAGATCCATTTTTCCGATGATGAAATGCGGGAGTTGCGGATGGCCGCCTGGCTCCATGACGTCGGGAAAATTACCACACCTGAACATGTCGTCGATAAATCAACAAAACTGGAAAAAGTCTATGACCGGATTGAAGACATCAAAATACGCTTTGAACTGCTTAGACGAGAATATCAACTGGCAATGCATAAAGTCCAGAATGATGCAACCGGTCATCCACCGGAAGATATTGAGACAGATATGAAATATCTGGATGAAGAATATCAGTTTCTGGCGCAAATGAATAACGGAAGTGAATTTACGCAGGATAAAATGATCGAGCGGATCAAACAGATCGCTAAACGGCAATGGCGCATCAGCACACAGACCTTACCATTGCTCACGGAAGATGAAATATACAATTTGAGTATCCGTCGCGGCACGCTCAATGACGAGGAAAGAAACATTATTAACAATCATGCGGCCGTTACATACCGGATGCTGTCAAAGCTGCCTTTTCCTAAAAAGCTGCAGAAGATTGCCGAATATGCCGCCGCCCATCACGAAAAAATTGACGGCAGCGGTTATCCGCTGGGGCTGAAGGGCGATCAGTTCCCCCTGCAGGCGCGTATTATCGCCCTGGCCGATATTTTTGAGGCGCTTACCGCCAAAGACCGGCCTTACAAAAAAGGCAAAACCCTGTCCGAAGCTTTAAAAATCATGAGTTTTATGGTTAAGGATCAACACATCGACTCGGATTTGTACGAGCTGTTTATCAAAGAACAGATTCATCTTGATTATGCCAGACGGGAACTGGAGTTGCAGCAAATTGATATGTAAGATAACATCGTAACGTCGCGCTTTATATGTGTCATCACAATATCTCCTTATTCACGCACAACGAAAATATATGAAAATAAGACTTGACTATTGAGCGCTATTGCCGTAGGGTTCAGTCAACTTCGAATGTTTAGGAATAAAGATGCGAAGGAAAGAGTTGGATTTAGACATTTTGAAGCACATCGGTTAGCTACCAGGTACTTTAGAGTCGTGGTGGCTTTTTTATTTCTGCCATTGTGCGGATTCGACTTTTGAAAATTTATGAAAGGAGGGTTAGAACTATGGCAGAAGGTAAAGTAAAGTGGTTTAATGAAGGCAAAGGCTTCGGGTTCATCGAGAATTCCGAGGGCGGGGATGTTTTTGTTCACTTCAGTGCGATTCAGTCCAGCGGCTTCAAAACGTTAAATGAAGGCCAGCAGGTCAGTTTCGATATTGAGCAGGGTCCCAAAGGTCCATCGGCAGTCAATGTGAAAGCACTGTAATCAAATCATGTTAACAAAAGAGGCACTCCGTCAACTCAGTTGTCTGGAGTGCCTTTCTATTTTCGAGCTGTTCAATCCAATCTGAAAAAAGGCAAACAGGCATGACCTATGGAAAAATCCATGTACAACTTTGGAAAAAAGAGGATGGATTGTCCGAACATTTAAATCAGATGAATACGGCAATGCGGAGGAACAAGCTTTTGTAAGCGACCCGACACACCAATGGAAGGTGTATCAGGAGCCATCTAAAACAAAGAAGAACGTTTTTTAAAAACAGGGACTTATGAACAACAACATAAGTCCCTGTTTTTTACTGGTCGGGGCGGAGTGATTTGAACACTCGACATCTTGGTCCCAAACCAAGCGCGCTACCAGGCTGCGCTACGCCCCGTCTTATTCAATTTTATCGGTCGTCGAAATGGGCTTTCAGTTTTGCAAAAGCCTGGCCGCGATGGCTGATCGTATTTTTGATTTCCGGCGGCAATTCCGCGGCGGTCTTATTCAGATCGGGACAAAGAAAGATCGGATCATAACCGAATCCGTTTGTCCCCCGCCGCTCGTCAATAATCCTGCCCTGCCAACGGCCTTCAAAAGAATAATACCGACCGTCTTTATGATAAAGCACTAAAGCGCAAAAAAAGGACGCAGCTCTCTTCTCCTCGGGAACCTCTTTTAACCGGGACAGCAGCTTGGCATTATTTTCTTCATCCGTCGCTCCCTCTCCTGCATAACGGGCGGAATATACGCCCGGCTCTCCTCCGAGAATCTCCACCTGTAGACCGGAATCATCCGCTAAGACCGTTTCGCCCGTGATTTCGGAAATTGTTTTCGCTTTCTTTAACGCATTTTCCAGATAAGTTTTCCCATCCTCCACAATTTCCGGCAACGATTTAAAATGATTCAGGGATATTAATTCTATATCCATTGAAGCAAGCATTTCAGTAATTTCTTTGACCTTGCCTTCATTTTTTGTCGCAAAAACAATTCTCATTGTTTCCAATCGCCCACGATTTCCTTCTGGCAGGCAATAATCCTGTCTATGCCTGTCTTCGCCAGGACAGTCATAGAATCGAGTTGATCCTTACTGAATGGAACCTGTTCGGCCGTTCCCTGTACTTCTATAAACAAGCCGGCACCGGTCATCACGACATTCATATCGACATCCGCCTGTGAGTCTTCTTCATATTCCAGATCCAGCAATACCTGATTTTGCAAGATGCCGACGCTGACCGCCGAAACAAAATCCCGGACCGGAATGCTGTGAACCAGTCCCTGCTCCCGCATATGCTTAAACAAATCCACCAGCGCCACAAAAGCGCCGGTAATCGAGGCCGTGCGGGTTCCGCCGTCCGCCTGAATGACATCACAGTCGATATAAATGGTTCGTTCGCCGAATGCGGTCAGATCCGTTACGGCCCGCAGCGATCGGCCGATCAGCCTCTGAATTTCATGCGTCCGGCCGCCAAGCTTTCCCCGGGCAGACTCGCGCACCGATCGTGTCGGCGTGGACATGGGCAGCATGGAATATTCCGCCGTCAGCCAGCCCTTCCCGGTATTCTTCAGAAAAGGCGCAGTCTTTTCATCCAGCGACGCCGCGCACAAAACTTTCGTGTTGCCGAATTCAACCATGACGGAACCCGGCACATTCTGTAAATACCGGTTGGCAATACGGATCGGTCGCAGTTCATTAAATTTTCTGTCGCCATTTCTTTTGAACACGGGACTCCTAAAAGAATGATTTGATGCTTTTGGCAAGAGCTCTCACAATGTCGGCCTGTGTTTTGCCGTCTGTCAGCTTTTTCTCTTCATCGGGATTGGTGGCGAAACCCAGTTCAACCGCCAGGACGGGCAATGACAATCCTTCCGCCAGCATCACGCCGGCTTCCCGAAGCCCTCTGTTCTTACGCGGGAAAAGAACATCGAGATTTTTTTGCACGAGGTGCGCCAGCTTCACGGTATCATTTAAATAGTCGTGCTCAGCGCCGGCAACCTTTCCTTTCGCGCCCTTTTTCGACGCTGCAACGGCTTTAAAGCCCGGATAATACAATTCGAACCCCGACGAGCTTCTGCCGAAGCCGGCATTGACATGGAGACTCAAAACCATGGCGGGATTCCTTTTTAAAATTTTCTCTTTTCGATCCTCCAGAGACACGGTCTTATCGGCAGTCCGGGTCAAAACCACTTCCATATTCCCTTCTTTAGCCAGCTCCTTTTGCAGGGCCAGAGCAACGGCAAGCGTCAAATCCTTTTCAGCAACTTTGTCAATGCCGATAACACCCGTATCATCACCGCCATGCGCCGGGTCAATCACGATAATGTGCTTTGCCGTCTGGGCATGAACCACCCCCCCCATAAGGCACAACATCAAAACAGAAAAAAAGACGATGGTATATTTTTGCCATTTATGAAACATCATTTCACCTATTAAATTTAATCATCCGCCCCCCGACAGATTGCGCCTGCTTATAGCAGAGTGGTTTTTTTTGTCAACAGACAAATGGAATTTTTCATGATGATCAGGCTTTGCGTATCCTTTCGATGGAACGGACGATTTTCAGCTGCCGGATGGCGGAAAAGATAGCGTTGAGTTGTTGCGTATCGTATACATCAATAACGAAGGCACAATTGGCGATCATATCCGTCGTCTCCACCTGGGCAAAACTGATATTGACATCAAATGACGTAATGACCGAACTGACTTCCGTAATAACGCCCTTTCGGTCGTTGCAGACCACCTTGATATGGACGGGATAGGAATGCTTCTGCCGGACATCCCAGTTGACATCCACTATCCGTTCGATATCCAGTCTTTTTAAATGCGGACAGTTCTGCGTATGAACCGTAATGCCGCGTCCCCGGGAAATGTAACCGGAGATGTCATCTCCCGGAATCGGATTGCAGCACTTGGCAAATTTCACCATCACATCCTCAATGCCGGTCAGGCTGATGCCCATCGACGGAGAGGCGGCGTCTTTTTTCTTTGTTTTCTCCTGAAGCTTTTCAGGATCTTTGGGTAATTCCTGAACCAGAAAATGATTAACCACCTGCCTGGGTGAAATGTGGCCGTAACCCACCTGTGAAATCAGATCGTCAATCGTCAGCAGAGAGTGCTCCGTCAAAATTTTCTTAATCTCGTCTGATTTGATAAAATTTGCAAATTTCAGGTTGTTCCGCTTGAATTCTTTTTCCAGCAAATCCTTGCCCAGATTCAGTGAACTGCTTTTTTCCTCCAGATTGATCCAATTGCGGATTTTGGAAATGGCCCGCGAGGTCACGACGTATTTCAACCAGTCTTTGCTGGGGTGATGACCGGTCTGCGTAATAATTTCGATCTGGTCGCCATTTTGCAACTGGTAACGCAACGGCACAATATTTCGATTCACCTTGGCCCCGATGCACTGATTGCCGACATCCGTATGAATACTGTAGGCAAAATCAATGGGCGTCGCGCCTTTGGGAAATGATTTTACATCTCCATGCGGCGTGAAGACATAAACCTCTTCGGGGAAAAGCGCCATCTTCAGGTTGGACATGAATTCTTTCGGATTCTTGATCTCCTGCTGAACTTCCAGAGCTTCGCGCAGCTTTTTAATCTGATTGTCTTCGTTGTCATGGAAAGCCTTCCCTTCTTTATATCTCCAATGAGCGGCAATCCCCTTTTCTGCCCATTCATGCATCACCCTGGTTCGAATCTGGATTTCGACTCTCTCGCCGTAGGGACCGATCACTGCCGTATGCAGGGACTGATAATGATTAGCTTTGGGCATGGCAATATAATCTTTGAACCGGCCGGGAATCGGTTTCCATAAAGCATGCACAATGCTGAGCGCTTCGTAACAGGTTTTATCAAGGTCCGAATCCATGATGATGCGAAAAGCGATCACGTCATAGACCTCATCGAAGTTGATATGCTGCTCATGCATCTTTTTGTAAATGCCGTATAAATGCTTCGCCCTGCCCTCCACTTCGCAATGAATGGATACTTTTTCCAACTCTTTGAAAATGATAGTTTTGACTTCTTCCGTATATCGATTGCGTGACTCCTGAGATTTGGCGACGCGGGAGTTAATTTCATTGCAGGCGGCCGGAGATATGTACTGAAAAGCCAGGTCTTCCAGCTCCGTCTTCATCCAGTTGATACCCAAACGGTTGGCCAAAGGCGCATAAACATCCATCGTTTCGCGCGCAATGTAAATTTTGCGATCGGGCGTCTGATACTGAAGGGTTCTCATGTTGTGAATGCGGTCGGCCAGGCGAACGATCAGGATGCGGATATCGGCAGACATCGCCAGAATCATCTTCCGGAAATTTTCGGCTTGTCTTTCTTCCTGGGAACCAAATGAAATACGACTCAGCTTGGTAAGACCACTCACCAGAAAAGCCACATCTTTGCCAAATTCCCGCTCGATTTGTTCTTTGGTGGTCAGCGTGTCTTCGATTGTGTCGTGGAGCAGTCCGCTGATGATGGTTGCCGAATCCATTTTCATATCAACGAGGATACCGGCAACTTCCATGGGATGCGTGAGATAGGGTTCACCGGATAAACGCACTTGCCCCTGATGCACTGTGGCCGAGTAAATATAAGCCTTTTGAATCATCTCCAGCTCTTCAGCCGCCGGGAGGTAGGCCTGAGCTTTATCAAGAATATCATTGATTCTTAACATGAAGATTCCCCGTCCGGTTTACGGCTGTCCACTGGCATCTTGCATTTCTGAAATAATAATTTTTCGGACTTCCGAAACAATATCACCTACCGCATAAAGGCTGTTTTCACCTGTTTTGCGGATTTTCAACTCGACCTGGCCTTGCGCCAGATTTTTGGGTCCCACAACGATCCGCAGGGGGATGCCGATCAGATCGGCATCTTTAAACTTCACCCCCGCCCTTTCATCACGGTCATCGAGAATCACTTCCACGCCGCATTTCAGCAATGCGGCATAAATATTTTCCGCCGCTTTCATGACAGCGGGTTCGTTGATATTCACGGGCGTAACGATCACCGTATAAGGCGCCAGCGGCATCGGCCAGACAATGCCGTTTTGATCGAAATTCTGTTCAATACAGGCAGCCACCGTTCTGCCGATTCCGATGCCGTAGCAGCCCATGATCATGTTTTTTTCCTTGCCGTCCCGGTCCAGATAAACAGCTTTCATGGCTTTGCTGTATTTTGTCCCCAGTTTGAAAACGTGACCGACTTCGATGCCACGGACAAACTGGATGGTACCCGCACATCGCGGACAGGCATCACCGGGTTGGGAAACGCGCAGATCGGCGAAGGCTTCCACGTTAAAATCACGTCCAATATTTACATTTTTCAGGTGATAATCTTCCTTGTTGGCACCGGTCACCATATTGACCAGATTCATGATGGAATAATCAGCAATCACTCTGGTTTTAATGCCGATGGCGCCGGCAAATCCGCGTGGCGCGCCGGTGGCTTTCATAATTATTTCGTCATCGGCCAGTTCCAGTTCGGCTGCGCCCAGATAATTCTTCACCTTGATTTCGTTGACCGCCTGATCGCCACGGATCAACACGGCACAGGGCTTGCCGTCTGCGTTGAAAATCAGCGTCTTGACAATCTGCTGAGGCGATACCTTCAGACAGGCGCTGACTTCCTCAATGGTGCGTACATCCGGTGTTTCAATGCTCTCCAGAGGCAACCAGTCTTTTTCCTGAACGACCATCTTCTCCGGCCTGGCGATCTCCGCTTTTTCCAGATTGGCGGCATAGCTGCAGTGTTCACAAAAAACAATGGCGTCCTCGCCCGATTCGGCCATAACCATGAATTCATGCGAGAAGCTTCCGCCGATGCTTCCCGAATCCGCCTCGACCGGACGGTACTTCAAACCGCAGCGGCGGAAAATATTATTGTAGGCGGCAAACATTTTTTCATAGCTTTTCTCCGCGCCTGCTTCGTCCGCATCAAAGCTGTAGGCGTCTTTCATGCCGAATTCACGGCAGCGCATCACGCCGAACCGGGGACGCACTTCATCGCGGAATTTGGTCTGAATCTGATACAGATTGCGCGGCAATTGCCGGTAGGTTTTAATATCATGGCGCACCAGATCCGTGATGACCTCTTCATGCGTCGGCCCCAGACAATAGTCACGGTCATTGCGGTCGCGGAATCGTAAAAGTTCCTTGCCATAAAAAGTCCATCGGCCGGATTCCTGCCAGAGCTCTGCCGGCTGAACCATCGGGAGATGAACCTCTTGGGCGCCGGCTTTGTTCATTTCTTCACGGATAATCTGTTCGACTTTACGAATCACGCGATACCCCAGCGGCAGGTAGGCATAAATGCCGCTGGTAAGTTTTCTAATCATTCCCGCCCGGATCATAAGCTGATTGCTGACCACCTCTGCATCGGAAGGGATTTCCCTTCCCGTGGGCAGGTGCATTTCAGAGTAACGCATAACCCTCCTTATTTTTCGTTGTCCATGTTTTTTATTTCTTCGAGCAAAACCGGGACAAAATCTTTTTCTTCAACTTTTTTATAGGCGACGCCTTTTTTAAACATCATACCGAACCCGCTGCCCCCCGCAATGCCAATATCCGCTTCCGCGGCTTCGCCGGGACCGTTGACCACACAGCCCATTAACGCAACCTTGATATAGTCTTTTCTGCCAGCCAGCGCTTTTTCAACTCTGGCCGTCAAGTCCACCAGATCAATTTGACAGCGGCCGCACGTAGGACACGATATGATTTCCGGCCCGACTTTGCGAATCTTCAAAGCCCGTAAAATTCCATAGGCAACAGGAAGCTCCTGAAGCGGATTCCCTGTAACCGAAACACGGATAGTATCACCGATGCCTTCGTAAAGAAGCGTGCCGATCCCCAGCGCCGATTTGACCGCCGCATCCACCAGCGATCCCGCTTCCGTAACGCCCAGGTGAAGAGGATAATCCGTTTTGGCGGCAATCATCCGGCAGGCCTCAATCATCATCGGTACATCGGATGATTTGAGCGACAGTTTGATCAAATCGAATCCCATGTTCTCAAACATCTCAATATTGCGCAAAGCACTGATATAAAGAGCCTCCGCCGTAACGCCGCCATAGTCCAGAATCAGATCCTTTTGCAGCGAGCCTGCGTTGACGCCAATGCGGATGACCGTCTGGCATTCTTTAGCCGCCTTGACAATTTCAGCGATTTTGTTTTTGGCCATGTTGCCGGGATTGATCCTGATGCCGTCCGCACCGTTTTTGATGGCAGAAAGCGCCAGTTGATCATGGAAGTGAATATCGGCAATCAGCGGAATTTTAATGTTCCGCTTTATCCCGGGAATCGCGGCGGCCGCCTCTTCGTCGGGTATGGCAACACGGACAATTTCACAGCCCGCTTCCTGCAGGGCATTAATCTGATTGACGGTTGCCTCAATATTACGCGTATCCGTATTGGTCATGGATTGGACGACAACGGGCGCATCACCCCCTATTTTGACGGATCCAACGGAAATTTCTTTTGTTTTTCTTCTATGGATTGAATCGTTTTTCATAGCCATCAGCTGACTTTTTTATTTTGAGAATTTATTTTCCCAGCCAGCAATGCAGGCAAAGCTGATCCGCAGGCAACCCGATTGCCTCAATCATGTCTTCAATCGTCATATATTTTAGAGATGTCACATCGATGTCACGCCGAATCCACTCAATCATTTTTGCATACTTCGATGATGCGACATCAAGATATTCCGCGGTGTCCTCAATGTCTTCACCTTCCAGAGCGCGAATGGCTTTACGGCAGGCCAGTTCAGCGGTTGTTCGCGTCGATGACGCATAAATGCAGGGAAACATGAGGGGCGGACACGCGGGACGCACATGAATTTCCTTTGCGCCGTTGTCCCATAATTTTTTAACGGTCAGATTTTTCAGCTGTGTGCCGCGAACGATTGAGTCGTCGCAAATAATCATCCGGTTCCCGTTGATGACCTCTCGAACCGCGGAAAGCTTCATGGTCGCAATCAGATCACGGATTTCCTGAGTGGGTGGCGTGTAACTGCGACCGTAACCCGGGGTGTATTTCACCAGCGGCCTGCGGTAAGGAATGCCGGACTCCATGGCATAACCGATCGCATGCCCGACGCCGGAATCAGGAACACCGGCAACAAAATCCGCCTTGACATTATCCCGCCTCGCCAAATAGCGGCCACAGCGTTCCCGGGTGCTCTCCACGCTGATGCCATCGTAGATGGATGACGGTGAACCGGTGTAAATCCACAAAAAAGAACAAATTTTCTTCTGGCTGCCTTCCGGTTTGAGCTGTTTGACTCCGTCGGGAGACAGTAGAACAATTTCCCCCGGTCCCAGAAAACGATGTAATTCATATCCCAGATTTTCAAAGGAACTTGCTTCGGTGGCGACAACATAGGAGTCTCTGCCTGGATCCTTGCTCCGACCCAACGCCAGAGGAAAACGCCCGACCTTGTCACGGGCCGCATAAATACCTTCCGGTGTCAGGACTAAGACACAGATGGACCCTTCAATGATGCCGCGCATCGACGCAATACCTTCGACGATATTGTTGCCGCGGTTAATCAGGGAAGCGACAATTTCTGCGTTATTGACACCCCCTCCGGCCATCTCCGTGAATGAGGCCCCCTCGTTGAGAAGCTCGCCTGCCAATTCATTTTTGTTGGTGATTAAGCCGGCGGCCACCACCGCATAGATGCCGAACTTGGAGCGAAAAATCAATGGCTGCGGAGATTGGTCATCAATAGCGCCGATTCCAGAATGCCCCGCCATCTTTTTGTAATCATCGACAAATCGCGACTTAAATTGCGCCTGGGATATGCCATGAATCGTATTGTAAAACCCTCTATCGCCGAACACGGCCATGCCGCCATGTTCCGTTCCCAGATGAGAATGATAATCCGTCCCGTAAAAGAGCGTCTGGACGCAACTGTCGCGTGTAACAACCCCAAAAAGACCTCCCATGGTTTCCTTTCTTTCACAGTTTATTTAAACAAGTTTTGCAACAGCGTTTTTGATTCGTTTAACGCCTTCTTCAATATTCTTTAACGATGTCGCATACGACAAACGAATATGATCGTCACTGCCAAAAGCCGCCCCCGGCACCGTGGCCACATTGGCTTCGTCCAGCAGATATTCAATAAAGTCCGTTGAATTCGTTATTTTTTTTCCGGAAAAAGAAAGGCCATAGATTCCGGATACATTTGGGAAAACATAAAAAGCGCCTTCGGGCGTCAGGCAGTGAATCCCCGGAATGTCATTGAGCGCCCCGACAATGTAATTCCTTCTTTTCTTGAATTCTTCAACCATCATCGCCACAACGCTTTGGTCGCCATTGAGCGCTGCGACGGACGCTTTTTGCGAAATGGAGGCCGGATTGGATGTGTTCTGGCTTTGAATTTTGGTGATCGCGCCGATAATCTCTTCGGGACCTGCCGCATAACCGATGCGCCAGCCGGTCATGGCATAAGATTTGGACACACCATTGACGACGATGGTTCTATCCTTTAAACATGGGTCAACGGTTGCCATATTGGCAAAGGGATAATCCGCGTAAAGTATTCTTTCGTAGATATCGTCCGATATAATGAAAATGTCTGTATCGGTCAGAACCACCGCCAGTGCTTTCAGGTCGTCCGGTGAATAAGACGCGCCGGTCGGATTGGACGGACCGTTCAGAATCACCGCCTTGGTGCGGTCAGTAATCGCCGACCTTAACTGTTCGGGCTTCATTTTGAAGCCGTCTTTTTCCAGAGTATTGAGTATGACTGGCGTTCCGCCTGCCAGAACAACGATATCCGGATAAGAGACCCAGTAAGGCGCGGGGATAATGACCTCATCGCCTTCTTCAAAAAGCGCCTGCGCCAGATTGTATAAAGTATGCTTGGCGCCGCAGGAAACGACAACCTGGGAACGTTTGTATTCCAGATGATTATCTACACTCAGCTTATTGATAATTGCATCTTTCAGTTCATCCGTTCCGCCAACGGGCGTGTATTTTGTAAAGCCTGCTTCAATAGCTTTAATTGCCGCTTTCTTGATATGGTCAGGCGTGTCAAAATCCGGTTCGCCGGCACCAAAACCGATGACATCTCTTCCCTGGGCCCGGAGGGCGTTGGTCTTCGCCGTAATGGCCAGGGTCTCCGACGGTTTAACTTTTGCGACTCTTGACGCTAGTTTCACAAACGACCTCCTGCTATTTTTTAATATGATATTTTTCAACGAGTTTCTGATGCACATTATCCGGCACAAGACCTCTTACCGATCCTCCGAAGCTGGCCACTTCCTTAATGAGATTAGAACTGGTAAAAAACCACCGAAACCCGCTCATCAGAAAAACCGTTTCCACATTTTTGGTCTGGCGTCGGTTCATCAACGCCATCTGGAATTCATACTCAAAATCGGATAAGGCGCGCATGCCCCGCAATATTGTTCTGGCGCCAGAAGTCTGGAGATAATCAATCAGCAGTCCGGAATGGCTATCCACTTTTATACCGGGCACGCCGTCAAATACTTCCCGGACAAACTGGCATCTCTCCTCCACGGAAAACGTGGACGATTTATTGGGATTGCAAGCAACCAGAACGATGATCTCATCAAATATCTTACTGCCTCTTTTGATAATATCCACATGACCGTTGGTTATGGGATCAAACGAGCCGGGATAAATCGCAACTTTCTTTTCAAAATTCTCTTGTGTCATGCACCGCCCATCCTTATAAAAGTTAATATATTGTCTCCATACTTTCTTTGATCCGCTGAAAGCCATCCCTCCGGCAGGGATGGCAGCTTTTCCCGGACGGAATGCTGCAGTGCAAGGATGCCGTCTGCCTGCAAAACAGGATATTCTTTCAAAACCTGCAATGTTTCTCCGATATATCCCTGATTGTACGGAGGATCGGCAAATACCACATCAAAACGGCATTTGTTTCGATAAAGGTCACGCAACGCCGATTCAATATCTGCCTGGATGATCAGGCATTTCTCCAAATAACCGCATGATAAAATATTTTCGCGGATAACCCCTGACAAAATCTTGCTTTTTTCCACAAAAACGGCCGACTTCGCCTGACGGCTGACGGCCTCTAATCCCACAGAACCGGAACCGGCAAATAAGTCCAGAAAGGATTGCTCCGCGGGAGATCCCAGTAAATTAAAAAGAGCTTCCCTTAAGAAATCAGTCGTCGGTCTTTCAGTTGATCGGGAAGGAAAAATCAGGACCCTTCCTTTTGCTTCACCTCCGGAAATTCTCATAATTTCACTTCGGAATCAGGCCATCCCTATCGCTAATCGTTAAGATTCCTGCTTAGGAATATTATTTTCAGTCAAGTCCTTCCGGCGTATTTTCCGAATGAATTTAAACATCCACCATAGGGGACCTGACATAGCGTAGCCCACCACAATTACAAAAAGCATCACTTCCGGTTTATAATAGATAATCAATAAAATACCGACAACGATCAGGAAGGTCATAAACGGCATGCGGGCAAAAAGTTTCATATCCTTGCCGCTGTAATATTTGAAGTTGCTGACCATCAAAATAGATAAAATAACGACAAAGAGCATCATATAAGGATTGTGAAACGTGCCTTCAACGCCAATATGATCGAAAAACATCACCGTGGTGGCAATTCCGGCGGCAGCCGCGGGAATGGGCAGACCATTAAACACTTTACTGTCAATCAGACCGATCTGAACATTGTATCGCGCCAATCGCAAGGCGCCGCAGGCCACAAACAGAAAACCGGCCATCCAACCCAGTTTTCCGTAAAAGGACATGGCCCAGACATAAGCCAACAGAGATGGAGCAACACCAAAAGCGATCAAATCAGCAAGAGAATCATATTCCGCACCGAATTTACTGGTTGTATTCGTTATCCGCGCGATTCTGCCGTCAAGGCCGTCAAAAACAAGAGAGACTAATATGGCTATTGCGGCCAGAAAAAACTTTTCCTGGATAGACGCAATAATGGAATAAAATCCCATAAACAAACTGGCAGTCGTAAAAAGGTTCGGCAGGACATAAATGCCTTTTTTAAGGCGTGTATTTCTGGGGCGTGCTTCGTTATTCATGAGAGGTATCCTAATCGTGTTTTTCCCGCCCGGACTTTTTCGCCCGGAGTGACAACAATTCGGGAATCAGAAGGCAGGAAAACTTCAACGCGGGAGCCAAAGCGAATCAGACCGAATCGCTCTCCCTTTTTCAGAATGGTTCCCTGACTGGCCCAGCAAACAATTCTTCTTGCAACAAGCCCGGCAATCTGCACCACCCAAATTCCACGGCCGTCTTGCGTGCGAATCAACACTTCATTTCGCTCATTTTCCGCTGACGCTTTATCCAGATTGGCCGATAGAAATTTGCCCTTATGGTAGTGAATCTTCTCGATCGTCCCAGCATAGGGAACACGGTTCACATGAACATTGAAGACATTCATAAAAATACTTATTTTCATAAACCGGCCCGTGATGGTTCCCTGAACATCAACATCTTCAATTTTTATCACCTTACCGTCGGCCGGGCAGATGACCAGTTTATCCTCATCTTGAAAAGATCTTTCCGGATTGCGAAAAAAACAAATGACGAAAACCGTCACCGCCGCCAGAACAGCCGCAAACCAGATGAAGCCAAAAAAAGCCGCCAGAACAGCAAGGAACAGGAAAAGGATGATAAAGGGGAAGCCTTCGTAAGCGATAATACTATTATGTTTCATACAGTATTTTATCTTTCCTCAAGTGAGTTTTGTTGATATATGAATTGACTGTTCTTGTCAATAAATCTTTGCCAGATGTATTGATAATGACTATCCCCTTGACATGCCAGTCAAAATACATATATAAACATATAAAACAGGAGGATTGAAAATGGCCACAACCGTTAAAATATACACGTTAAGCACATGCAGCCACTGCAAAGCGACCAAGAAATTTTTAAACGAAAACAACATCGCTTTTCACGCAATCGACGTCGATCTCCTGCAAGGCTCAGACAGGGAAGCGGTTTTAAATGAGGTCGTTCAATACAACCCGCAGCGCTCTTTTCCAACCATCATCATCGGCGGCAAGGTGATTATCGGTTTTAAAGAAAATGACATCCGGGAGGCACTGAAAATTTCATGACGCCCGCCGAACTTTATGACCTGTTAAAAAAAGCACAGGAACCCAAAGGGTATTTTTTTAACAAAGACCGGGACTGGGTGCTTACCATCCTGCAGGATCTGCTGATCAACAAGGAACGCTACGGCTACACCTCCTGCCCCTGCCGCCTGGCGTCAGGCGACCGCGAAAAAGACCGCGATATCATGTGTCCCTGCGTTTACAGGACTGAGGATATCAAAGAATACGGAAGCTGCTACTGTAACTTATACGTTACCCGGGAATGGAATGACGACAAGATTCCCCACCAGTACGTCCCGGAAAGAAGGCCACCGGAGAAAATATTTTTTTAATTCATGGCGACGCATATACTCAATATGCAACTTTGCGGCTTGGCCCGGTAAACCCTCATGAGTCAAAATAATAATGACCTTGTTGATCAGTTTATACTGTTGATTTCTGCTACAAACTTTTGAATCGTTTGCCGCAGACAGGGCATTTTCCGCCCGATGGCAGGTCTGATTTTCGAAATTCGACGGTGCAGCCCTCGCAGGTGATAAACGGAGAAGGTTCAACAACAACACGCTGTTGTTCCTTTTTCACCGATACGGCCGCCAGCGCCCTGGCTTTGGCGGCCTTTTGGGCCAGTTCCTCCCGCACTTCCGGTATCATCAATGATTGTATGGTCGTTAGCCGATGCTCTGCCATGGTTCGCGTCGGAATACGAATGTCGTTTTCGTGGTATTCGCCCTGAGTGTTTTTCCATTGAATGCGGAGACGGAAGGCCTCGCGGACGGTTTTTTTCGGGAAAAGAAATGCCAGAGGGCCCAGAAAAAAAAATTTGATGGCGCTATAGCTTTTCTGGACGGTCGAATCGTCAAGCAGTGAAACATTCAGCAAGCCGTCCAGGGGAATGCGGCCGAGTTCTTTTTCGCCATCGTGCAGAATAACGGCATCATGGTCGTGCAGGCAGGCAACCATTCTGCCGGCCTGAACCGTATCCAGCAGCTTCTGTAAATGAGAAACATCGGCCATCAAATATCTCTTTCGATAAAATGGGACTACCCACCAGCCACTATCAGCTTCGACTAATCGTTTTCGTCCATCAACTGCTTAAGCTCCTTCAGGCCGCGATAGATGCGCATCTTTACGGCGCCGGGTGTGTCTCCCGTGATGGCCGCAACTTCATCAAAGGTCAGGTCCTGATGATACTTCAGGATGATGGCTTCCCTTACATCCACGGACAGTTGCTGCATGGTCGTGTCCAGTTTTCGCAGGCTGTCTTCAGAAACCAGGTTCCCTTCCCCGCTTTCACGCCGCTGCGCTTGCGACTCGAAAAAAAGACGCTCTGCCGTGTAATGTTTATGATCCAGCGACTTTTTTTTCAGGTGATTGCGGATGAGATTAATGCCGATGGTATAAAGCCAGGTGAAATACTTTTTTTTCTGATCGAATTGATACAGCTGCTGATAAGCTTTGATGAAAATTTCCTGCGTCAGGTCGTCGGCGTCGGAATAGCTGCCCGTCATCCGGAAAGCCAGATTGAAGAGCGGCCCTTTATAGGCTTCAATCAGAAGAGCGTAAGCCTGCCTGTCTCCCTTTAAAACCCTTGTAACAATTTCCGTGTCTGTTGTTTGATCCATGAAACCATACTTGCCGGGCCAGTATTGATGAATACCTGGTAATTTTTCCAACAACATCATGCAAACATTGTATTTTATACTAGACTCCCGGACGTTCTTCTGTCAAGCGACAAAATGAAAAAACCATTACCCCCGGCTTTTTGCATCATGGTGATCACTGGAAGATCCTTTCATTCTCTCTCACTCGCGCACCCGAAGAACCTCTTTTTTCTTGACAACGTCAAGAGGTCTGCTGTAGTTTGCCCCTCGGAATCAGGGAATATTTTTTTTAAACTTTATTTATTCGGGCTGAATTGTTGGAATTGATAAAAAACACATCCATGCTGTTATTCCTGCTTTTCTTTTTCTCTGCCAGCGTTCGGGCCGAGGAAGCCGTCATTAAAAAAGGCGATGTGCTGAACCTGAGAACATGTATTGCGATTGCGCTTCGCACACAGCCGGAACTTGCCGCCCTTCAGTATGAGTCCCAGGCAAAAGCCAGTCAAATCCGCCAGGCCCAAAAAGAATATTTCCCGAAACTGGATCTTTCCGGCGGTTATACGCGTTATCAGGATGTGGACCGCAACGTCAACGATGCCTATTCAACAATTACTCCCGCACATGACGGTTACAGCGCGGCGATTACGCTGAATCAGAATATTTATGATTTCGGCAAACGGGAAGCAAATGTTAAGATTAAGGAGCTGACTTATCAGTCTTCCCTTTTCGATCTGAATAATCAGCAGCGGGAAACGGTTAATGCGGTGCGTGAAGCCTATTACGACGTTCTCAAAACCATCCGGGAAGAGGCAGTTAACGAAGAAAAGGTGACGAAGTTTGAAAAATATCTGGAACAGGCTTCCCTGTTTTATCAGGCCGGAACCAGGGCCAAATACGACGTCACCAAAGCCAGCGTGGAATTGAGCAATGCCCGCCTGGCATTGATTACAGCCCAGACCAACGTCAAACTGGCCCGGGAGCAGCTCAACGCGTCGATGGGCATCACCGTGACTTTTGATTATGCCATCACCGATAATCTTTCGTTTGATGCATATCCGATCAGCTTTGAAGATGCCCTGGAGACGTCTTACCGCGAGCGGCCCGATCTGAATTCCCTGCTTTCCCAACTGACGGCGGCGGAAAAATATTTGCAGGTGATCAAGAAAGATTATTGGCCGCGCATTGACGCGCAGGCGGGATATTCCACAAGCGGCAGCGCCGTTCCCCTGTCGCAGGGCTGGAATGCCGGGGTGACGGTATCGGCTAATCTCTTCGAGGGATTTTTGACCCAGAACAAAGTGGAAGAGCAAAACGCCGCCATCAACAAACTTAAAGCAAAGATTGCCGCACAAAAATTACAGATTCGACAGGATATTAAGAAAGCGTATCTGAATCTGGAAAAGGCTGATAAAACAATAACGGCCGCAGAATTACAGATGCGGCAGGCAACAGAAAACATGGAATTGGTCAATCTCAAGTACACCGCCGGCATCAGCAATCCTCTGGAAGTGACCGATGCCACGGTCTCCTACAGTGACGCTAAATTGAAACATATTCAGGCGCTTTATGACTATAAAAAAGCACAAGCCAATATTGAAAAAGCGATGGGGAAAATTAATGAAAAATAAAAATGGGATCATTGGCGCTGTGATCTGTTCCCTGATCATATTTTGCGGCTGCAGCCGGGAACAGGCAGACGGCCCGGCCCGGATTTCCGCTGTTCATGTCGAAGCCGGCAGAGTTTTAAAAAAGGACATGCCGCTCGAAATCAGCGCCATTGGCGCCGTGGAAGCCTTTAGTTCCGTGACGATCATGCCTCAGGTGTCCGCTCAGATTCAAAGCATCCATTTTTCGGAAGGGCAGAATATCCGGAAAGGCCAGTTGATCTATCGACTGAATCCGGCTAATTTTCAGGAAGAATTGCGGCAGACCCAGGCCAAGCTGAGCAGGGACCGCGCCCAATGGGAAACGGACAAGGTGGAAGCGGCCCGCTATCAGTTTCTGGTGGAAAAAGGAGCTGTATCCAAATCGGATTATGATAAATACAGAACAACGGCGGCAACGCAGGGCGAAATCGTCCAGGAAAGCCGGGCGGCAGTGGACAAAGCCCGTCTGAAGCTCAGTTACTGCGATATCCGTTCGCCTCTGGCCGGGCGCGCCGGAAGTTATTTGGTCAACCAGGGCGCCATCGTCACGGAAAACCAGACAAATCTGGTGGTCATCCATCAAATGAAACCGATTTACGCCCGTTTCTCCGTTGCGGAAAAATATTTACCGGCCATCAAATCCGCCATGCAGAAGGGCCCGCTCCCTGTCTTTGCCGGCATTTCCGGTCAGGAACAAAACAAAATAACCGGCAAACTGGCATTCATTGATAATACCGTGGATGCGGAAACGGGAATGATTAAGATGAAGGCGGCGTTTCCCAATGCGGATGGGTCGCTTTGGCCCGGTCAGTTCGTCAATCTCCGTCTGCAGCTCAGCATTCAAAAAGATGCTGTCGTCGCCCCGGCGGCCGCCGTGCAGATGAGTCAGGACGGGCCTTACGTTTTTGCGGTCAAACCGGACAGAACGGTTTTGCGCATGCTGGTCAAGGTGGATCGCACGGTGGATAATGAAACGATCCTGTCGGGCATTGATGCCGGTGCGACGGTCGTCACCGACGGGCAATTGAAATTACGTGACGGGTTTACAGTAGAATACGACGCTCCATTGACAAAAAAATAATTTAATTTCACAAGGCGGAATTTTCTGTGAACTTATCAGCTCCATGGATTAGAAGACCGGTTATGACCGTTCTGGTCATGCTGACGATTCTTTTTTTCGGAATCTTCAGCTATGACAAGCTTCCGATCAACAATCTGCCCAATGTAGATTTTCCGACCATTCAGGTGACCGCGGGCATGCCCGGCGCCAGTCCCGAAACCATGGCTTCCACCGTAGCCACGCCGCTGGAAAAGGAATTCACCAAAATCGCCGGTCTACAAACCATGAACTCGACCAGTTCCATGGGCAGTACAACCATTACTTTACAGTTTTCTCTGGACCGCAATATCGACGCCGTTGCCCAGGATGTCAACACCGCCATTTCGGCGGCGCGCCGATATCTTCCCAATGATATGCCGGCTCCCCCTTCCTACAGCAAGACCAATCCGGCCAATCAACCCATCATGTATTTTATCATGACGTCCCGGACGCTGCCGATGCCGGATGTGCAGGATTTTGCCGAAAATTTTGTTTCCGGCTATTTATCAACCGTTGACGGGGTTGCGGAAGTCAAGGTGATGGGGGCGCAGAAAAAAGCTGTCCGTGTCAAAGTGAATCCGCAAGCCCTTGTCGGACGGGGCATCGGCATGAACGACGTTGTCTCGGCAATTCAAGCGGGCAATGTCAACCGGCCCGGCGGCACCCTGGATGGGCCCTTTCAGGCTTTTACCATTGAATCCAACGGCCAGATGGATAACGCCGAAGCTTTCAACCGTCTGATCATTACCTATCGCAACGGCAAACCTGTCCGTCTTGCCGATGTCGGCCAGGCGGTGGATGGTGTGGACTACGAAAAGGTAAAACTCTGGTTTATGACCCAAGATAACCAGCATCAGGCCATTGTGCTGGCGATTTCCAAACAGCCCGGTCAGAACACCGTCAAGATTGCCGCGGACGTCCGGGCAAAGATTCCCCAGATGATGAAAATGCTGCCCCAGGCGGTGGAAATGCATCTGTTCTTTGATCAATCAAATTTCATCAAGGAATCGATCCATGACGTTCAGTTCACGCTGCTTTTGACCATCTTTCTGGTCGTCGTGGTCATTTTCCTTTTTATCCGCGCCGTGACGCCGACCATCATCCCGGGAATTGCCGTTCCCCTGTCGCTGATTGCCACTTTTATCGTCATGAACCTGCTGGGCTACAGCCTGAATACCCTTTCGCTGATGGCCTTGACATTGTCGGTCGGATTTGTGGTGGATGATGCCGTGGTGATGATGGAAAATATTATTCGCCGCATGGAAATGGGTGAAAACGCCATGGAAGCTTCTCTTGCCGGGTCGAAAGAAGTGGGCTTTACCATCCTTTCCATGACGATTTCCCTGTTTGTTGTATTTATCCCCATTCTCTTTATGAGCGGTATCGTGGGCAGATTGTTCCGTGAGTTTGCCGTCAGCATCGGCGTTGCCATTCTGGTGTCCGGATTTATCTCGCTCACGCTCACGCCGATGTTGTGCAGCCGGTTGCTGAAGAATTTTTCTCATCAGAAACGCAGCCGCTTTTACGACGCTTCCGAACGGATTTTCAATCAGGCGCGCGATGCTTACGGCAGGACGCTGAAGGTTGTTTTGCGCCACCGCTTCCTGACGCTGCTGATCACGTTGCTCGTCCTGTTTTTTTCAGGCATTTTATTCATGTTCATTGATAAAGGGTTCATCCCCTCCCAGGATCAGGATTACTTTCTGGTTGCCACGCTGGCCGATGACCGCGCCTCATTCGACTATATCGTCCGCCATCAGGAGCAGGCCAACGAACTCACAAGAAAAGATCCGGGCGTCATGGCCCTTTTCTCTGAAGCCGGCGGTGAAACGTCCAACGGCGGATTTCTTCTGGCCACGCTGAAACCCGCCAGTGAACGCTCCGATACCGTTGATCAGATTATGAACCGTCTGCGTCCTCAGTTAAACAGCATCCCGGGCATGCAGGCTTTTCTGTTTAACCCGCCGCCCATTCCCATCGGCGGCAGAAACAGCAACGCCGCCTGGCAATATACGCTCAAAAGCAACGACCTCCACGAGTTGTATAGCCACGCCAAAGAGATGGAAGATAAAATGGTTGCCTTGCCGGGATTGACGGATGTCAACTCGGATTTAAAAATCAAAAGCCCGCGTGTGCAGATTACAATCGATCGCAACAAAGCGTCGGCGCTGGGTCTTACCCTGAATATCGTGCAGGAAACGCTGTATTCTTCTTTCGGCTCCCGGTCCGTTTCAACCATTTACGGCGTCAGCAACGAATACTATGTTTATGTGGAACTGGCGCCCAATTTCACCCGCACCCCCACCGATTTGTCAGACGTTTATTTAAAATCCGACAAAGGGAAACTGGTTGCGCTCAGCACCATCG
>CAYOPU010000004.1:0-36522 GCA_964405915.1 uncultured Smithella sp.
TTCGCCCCACCTTTCTCATTGCCGTGCCCACCGTTTTCAACCGGATTTACGACGGTCTGTGGAACAAAATGAACACGGAAGGAGGACTGGCCAAAACGCTGTTTGTCATGGGCATAGAAGCGGCCAAGAAAAAACGCGAACTGGCGGAAAAAGGCCAGACCGATTTTATGACGAATATTAAATTGAAACTGGCGGATAAAATTGTCTTCTCGAAAATCAGAGAGCGCATGGGCGGAAGATTGATCGGTTCCATGACCGGAAGCGCCGCCACCAATCCTGAAATCGCCAGGTTCTTCTTCGATATCGGCATTCCCATCTACGATTGCTACGGTTTGACGGAAACAACGCCGGGCATTACGATGAACGGTTCCCTGGCTTATCGTCTGGGCAGCGTTGGCAGACCCATTGATAAGGTCAAAGTTGTGATTGATTCCTCCGTTGTCGAAGAGGGCGCAACAGACGGAGAGATTGTTGTTTACGGCCCCAACGTCATGAAAGGCTACCACAACCGGCCGGAAGAAACCAAAGCGGTCATGACCCCCGACGGCGGCTTCCGCACCGGAGATCGCGGGCGGCTGGATCAGGATGGATACCTTTTCATCACCGGTCGCATCAAGGAGCAGTATAAACTGGAAAACGGGAAATTCTGTTTTCCCAGCGCTTTGCAGGAAGAAATATGCCTGGTGACTTTTGTCCAGCAGGCGGTCGTTTACGGCGTCAATCGGCCTTACAACATCTGCATTATCGTCCCCGATTTTGACGTTCTGGTGAAATACGCCAGAGAAAAAGGATTGCCGACCAATCCCAAAGAGTTGGTCGCGCGTCAGGATGTCGTGGATATGATCGGCGAGGTCGTCACCAAACAGTTGCAGAGCAAGTTCGGCGGTTATGAAATTCCGAAAAAGTTCCTGCTGCTCCCGGAACCATTCAGTCTGGAAAATGGCACACTGACCCAGACGATGAAACTCAAACGCAAAGTTGTGCTGGATAATTTAAAGGATCAGATCGAAGCGCTGTACAAATAGCATAGCATAAAAAAAGCCGCCTCGTTGTAAAACAAGGCGGCTTTTTTATCAATAACAAGCAACTTATTTCACTGCGTCTTTCAAACCTTTACCAGCTTTGAATACCGGCACCTTCTTGGCGGCGATTTTGATCGCCTCGCCCGTCTGAGGATTTCTGCCTTTTCGGGCCTTTCTCTTACTGACAGAGAAGGTGCCGAATCCTACCAATGTTACGCTGTCGCCTTTTTTGAGCGCTTTCTGGATTGCCGCTAATGTCGCGCTAACCGCTGCATCAGCCTCTTTTTTGGTGCATGTTGCCTTTGCCACTTCTTCGATTAACTCTGCTCTGTTCATTGGACACCCCTTTTTAAAGTATTTTTTTGGAAATCGGATTATTGCCCCTATCCCTTATTCTAAAAAAAATCCATCTTTTTTTTACATCCGCAAATCAGATATACAGCCCTGTAACTGTTTGTTCCACGGAAAATAATTGACAGGGAAACAAACTTCACGCTATATTTCACGCATGGAAAAAGCCTTTGCTCTGAGACAAGACCCTCGCGGCGCACGTTTGAAATCCGCCATCGTCACTGTCTATCCGGCCGTTGCGGACAGCGTTGACCTCCCCGATTTCTCGTTTTGCAAAAATGCGGATGAGGATGTTTTTGTCCTGTTAACTGCTCCCCGGCAGCAATCCTTTCTCAAAAAAAATGCAAATCTCACCGACCGAATCATGGCGTTTGATAATATTTACATCAAGACGCTGCTGGCGCCGGTATGCCCCGCGAGTGAAAATTTCAATATTGCTTTTCATATCAGCGGTCGTCGGGAAGCGGTTTTAAAGATCACGAAAGACGGAAAGAATATTATTATCGAAGCGCACTGGAATTTATTCATCCCGTATTTCGATCAGATTAAAGCGCTTCCCATCGTTCATTCCGGCATTCTGGATGTTTTTGCCGGAGCGGTCTTTCATTACGCAGCGCTGGCCATCAAACACCCGAAGGCGGCAAAGAACGAATTACGGAACCTTGTTATTGATGAGTATCGGGCCCACCCCGAACTATTATTGTCCTCGCTGGACATTTTCAACAAACCCAATATTTATCACATCCGCCCGACAAGAGTCTGGCTCAACCGCATTTCCGCGGCCAATGACAGATATCGTCTGCAGATCGATATTTCAGAAGCCTCTGCGTCTCCGCTGGTCAGCCCTGCATTTCTGGAAGAGATTGCAGATTTTATTCACAAGGTTGTGAAAAATTACGCCTTTCGCTACGTGGATTATCTGTGGATGCAAAAATACAAAATGACAGTCGGCGACGCATCCCGGACGAACATTGTTGCCTTTGCAGACAAAGAAATCGTCCTGAATATTTATCCTCTCATCAATCAGAGCGACTGGAAGCCCGCTGTTTATTTAAACATTGGATACGCGATTATGCTCGCCATCCTCCAGTCATCTGGAAAAGAGCATGACACTAAAGAAACCATTTATCTGGCTGCGATGAAAACCTGGCATCGCTATTTGAGCTACGACGACTCCTCCGAGAAGCCCTGTGTGCATCAGCTTTTCAGCATGCCCCCGGCAAGCGGAGAAGAGCAGTGCTGCCGCATGATGGCATGCACAACGGGACAAAACGATCCGGAGCTTATTGATGATTTTGTTATGCTCTTAAGCTATTCCTCCCAAGAGACATTTCTGGAAAGGCTCAACGTTCTGAAAGACTCCCGGTACGAGAAAAAAACAGGGGTTTACTGTGAACAATTATGGAACAACGTCCGGAATTTGAACACCTCCCTGGTCCGGGATAACATCAATTACAGCAACCTGATCGAAATACTGCGCAATGACAACATCGATCATCATCAGTTGAAAGAACTGCTGCGCACGGGACACCTAAACGGCAGACATGTTGTGGATGTGAGCGAGTGGCTCTTGTTAAGGACGCTTCTCTATGACCTGATCAATACGCCCAAAGTATTCCGAAACGATTACAAAATGCTTTTAAAGGTTCTGACAAAAGTCAACAAGAGCCTGATTGCTTATATCTGGACCCTGGGCGTTGATCATGATCCGCGTTTTGAAATTGTCAGCGCGTACATATCAAAACTCATGAGCGACATTTTCGTGTTTAACCGCGTTAAAATTTATGAAATTATCGCCGATCCCTCGGAATGCCTCGAATCCGAGGCCGTGACGGGCTACCTGTTGAACTGGACCGGCCTCACACCTGAAGAGCGGCGTTTCGTCATTGAAAAAATCGTATCGAAACTGCCTCAACATCTGGTTGAACAGTTAATCATCGAGACAGCCGACGATGTGGGCCAGCTGCTCCGCATCATGAGCATCAGGAGCAGCGGGCTCTTCGGTTTCTATCTGCATCAGGCCTACCGTTGGGGAAGCACGCAGGATCCGCTCACCGAAAGAATTCGCGCCAGCTTCCCGGAGCTGCTGAAACAGGCTCAAGGCGCTATCCTTCCGACAACGAGGGTCATGGGGGGAGCGATGCTTCTGCTGCTTCTGGCTCAGATCATTTCCGATGAGCGCGACGGATTTGCCGGAAATATTGTGATTACCGAAGAGGAAAGGCAGATCGTCCGTGACCTCATCAAACAATGCATTCACTGGGACCAGATGCATTTTGTCATCATGATTGCGGGCATTGCCGCCGGCTATATGGGAAGCATTGACGGATGGGTCCTCCAGCAATTTGACTCCCTGCTGGGGCGTTACGATGCCGGAGACCGCGTGGTGCTCAGGAGCGTCGTACAGTTCGACATCGACAATCTGATTGAGCGCGCCCTGATCACAACAAAGAATGGCGAAGAAAACACATTATTGAACAAACTGCAACTTCTTCGTTTTGGCGTGGATCCGGTCGTCAGCGATCAGGCCAACAAATTTCTCAGGACAACAGCCTGCCGCCACGGCATTTATTTGCCGGAAGATGCGCTGAGGAAAAAAGACATCCGTGAACCGGTTCTGGCCATATACCGGCATATAAAAACGTAGCCATTGCCGATCACCATCAACTATCTCGCCCCATTCCCGAAGAACACCGTCCGCACCGTCCGGGCAAGGATAATCATATCCAGCAGCGGCGAGAGGTTCTTGATATAGAAAAAGTCATACTCCAGCTTCGCCAGGGCATCTTCCACACGCGCACCGTGAGGATAACTCACCTGGGCCCATCCCGTAATTCCCGGCAAAATGGAATGGCGCAGCGAAAAAAAGGTGATCTGCGGCGTGAATTCATCCACCTCTTCCTCCATCAGCGCCCGGGGGCCGATTAAGCTCATATCGCCTCTTAGCACATTCCACAATTGGGGAAGCTCATCCAAACGCGACAGGCGCATAAACATCCCCAGCCGCGTGATCCGCGGATCATCTTTCTGCCCCGCATACTCCCGCTGATCATCCAATCCTACCTTCATGGTGCGGAATTTCAGCAGCTTAAACGGGCGACCCCGCAAGCCGATGCGCCGCTGGATATAAAAAACCGGTCCCGGCGAATCCAGTCTGATAGCTACAACCGCCATCAGCAGCACCGGCGACAAAACCGTCAACATTCCCAAGGACAACATAATATCCATAATCTTTTTTACTTTATTATTATAAGTCGTCTTTCGCACCCCGGAGAGCGGCGCATAGACAAGCCAGCGGTTGCTGATATGCTGAACGGGAATCTTCGAAAAAACAGCTTCGCAGAACGCCGGCATCTCATACACCGCCACTCCTCTCATCTTGGCATCCACAATCCGTTTTTGGAGACTCTGCTTGATATCGTGGGTAATCGCAATGACAATCAAATCAACATGCCGTTCCCTGAGTGCTGAGAACAGCAGGTCCGTCCCTCCGATGACCTGTGGCGCACCCGGAGTTGGAGTCATCCTCCATTTTTCCTGATCATCATCCAGAAATCCGACAACATCAAAATCAGGCTTATCGGCGAGGAGCTTGTAAAGATCCGTCCCCGCCCAGCCGGCGCCGACAATCAGCACCTGTAAAATTTTTCGATTACTCCTGTTCCACAGGTAAAAAAGAAACCGCCAGCCCAGGCATAATAACAAGATCAGCAACGCATTGAGAAATAAAATGATCGTTGTAAAGTGCCGGATATTGAAAATATAGAACAACGTAATCATGATCATATTGGCGATGATCAACGCCGCGAGGAAGCGGAAAAAATAATTCAGAAAGTCAAACCGTGCGTCGATATCATAAAAGTCAAAAATGTAAAAAAACAGCAAACAGGTTAAAAGGGCCGAAAGATCAGGCCCCTCAAAAAATGTTAACAAATCAGGAAGATAGCCAAAACGCAACCATGGCGACAAATAAAAAGCGGCAAGAATCAGCAGGATATCTCCTACAAGCATAATAAAAGGTTTGAGGAGATGCGCTTTCCGACTCATAATCTCATCCTTCCCTCTCCACTTTTTTCACCCGAAACATGACCATCCACTGTTCACTATGGTCAACGGTTTTTTCTTTAACGCAAGAATACTTCCTGCGGCCGTCCTGCTTGCAACTTGTATTATATGGTGCTGCTCATGTTCTGTTCGAGAACTTAAAATATTATTGATGCTTTTAAAATACCTACGTTAAGACAAACTGCATATCAAGGGAAAAGTTAATGTTTTTAATTTTCGTTTTTTACACACCCCGATCATTAAATTTATTGACAAATGAGGCAAGTAACCATAAGTTACACCCGATTTCATTATCCGAAGGGATCATTTCAATGATTAACACCTACATTTGCAAGAAAAAAGGAAATTTAATAGCGGAAATCTGCACGGACACCACCTGTGAGTGGCGTCTGAAAAATGAAGCTTTTCTGAACTGCACTTGGGTTGCCTGTAATTACGGACCTTTCACACTGGAAGAAGTCGGCGATATGATGGGCGTAACGCGAGAACGCATCCGGCAAATCGAAGCTAAAGCGCTGAAAAAGCTCCAGCATAAAAAAAGACGTGATCAGCTTAAGGATTTCGCCGCGCCGGGCAACGACTGGGATAATGTATAAAGGGCTTATTCCTGTTTTTTCTTGCGCAATTTTTCCAGAAACAGGACTTCATTCATATAAATTTTGCGTTCATCACGGCCAAACAACATGCCTCCGATGGACATTTCCATATCCAGAGCGGCAATCTTGTCCATTCTGGGAACGACGGAACAAATATTCTTCAGTTCTTCAAGAGCTTTGACCGATCTGGCGGATAAAGTCTCTGCGATTTTCTCCGCTTCCTGCATGAATTTTTCCGGAGGCGCCACCTTGTTCACCAGACCGATTCTTTCCGCTTCATGGGCGCCCATCGGTTCTCCCATCATGACAATTTCTTTTGCCTTCATCACACCGACAATCTGGCTTAACGGGTAAAAAAGCGGACTCAAACCAAATTTAAGCTCCGGATGACAGAAAATAGCGCTTTCCGAAGCGACAACGAGATCGCACACCGTCACAATATTGAATCCGCCGCCCAGGGCGATGCCGCCGACCGCGGCAATGACCGGTTTGGGATAGGAATAAATTTTCTTCAGATATCTTTTCATCGATTCGAAATAGTCATCAATCTCCACATTGGCCAGAGACGACATTTCCTTGATATCCATGCCGGCTGAAAAAACATATTCTCCACCGGTAATGATCAGTGCTCTCATTTGCTGATCCGTCTCAACATCCAGAAGCGCATCGTTGAATTCCAGCCGCATTTCCATGGAGAGAGCATTCATCTCGTGGGCGCGATTGAATTTGATGATGGCGTAGGTATTTTTCTTCTCGACAAGGATGTTTTGATAAGTCATTTTTCGCGCCCTACCTTTAACCGGAGCTCCTTTCCTGTTTTAAAAAAAGGAACTCTTCGCTCACCCAGCGCCACGGACGCGCCGGATTTCGGATTTCGGCCGACCCTGGGCTTCCTTTCACGCATAGCAAACGTTCCAAACCCTCTGATCTCGATGCGTTCATTTCTTTTCAGCGCGTCAACCATGGCATCAAAGATCGCCTGCACCGCCAAAGCGACATCCTTTTGTAAATAGACTTTATATTTTTCATGGGTCTTTTTTATTAATTCATTTTTGGTCATACTGGCTTTGCCGACTCACCGTCATGGATGATACAAATAACTGATCCCTCCCCATTTTTGAGCTTTTTCCTGAACGGAGCGGCTGAGCTGATCAGCGGCGCTTTCGAACATGTAATCAAAAACGGAAGGATGCTTTTTCCGGGGATAAACCAAATCGTAATTCCCGCTTTTACCGGCCAGTTTACTGGCCAGTCTTGCGGCGGAGGCCATATCGCCCAATTGATCAACCAGACCGTATTCCTTCGCTTTGCGGCCTGAAAAAACACGGCCGTCTCCGATGGCCACAACCTGTTCCCGAGAAAGTTTCCGGTCCCGGACGATAACGTCAACAAATTGATTATAGATATCGTCAATCAACTCCTGAAGGATCAACCGCTCTTCAGGAGTCATCTCCCGCACGGGTGAACCGATATCCTTGTACGGACCGCTTTTGACGACGGATGCTTTCACCCCGACTTTTTTCAGGAGTTCTTCAACATTGGCAAATTGCATAATCGCCGATATGCTGCCGGTAATGGTCCCCGGATTCGCCACGATTTTATCCCCGGCGCACGCAATCAGCAGGCCTCCGGATGCGGCAACCGACCCCATCGAGACAACCACTTTTTTCTTTTTCTTAAGAGCGACAAGGGCGTCATAGATTTCCTGAGACGCGGCGACGCCGCCGCCGGGTGAGTCAATGCGCACCACAACGGCTACAATAGAACTGTCTTTGGCAAACTCATCAATATTCTCAGTAATTTCAAGAGAATCACTGATCACGCCTTCCACAGACACTACACCAATCTTGTCGTTCAAAGAAAAGCTTTGCGTGCGGACGTCTCCGGACTGGATGCCCGCCCGGTAAAAGAAGAAATACAGGACAGCGCCCAGCGCAATCAGTAAAACCAATCCTAAAAGTACCGGATGTTTTCTCATGCCTTCTTTATTCCTTATTCTGGTTTCCGATCTTTACGTCGGCCAGCGCCTGCGCCATGTTCGATCCGATATTTTCACGATTATTGATATATTGGCTGGAAGCCGCGGACGGCGCAGGAGCAGGCGTCGGCGCTTCCATTTCTTTAATGCTCAAGCGGATTTTCTTCGTTTTCACATCAATGCTTTTGACCACGGCAGACACCGTATCGCCGGCATTATACAATTCCGCCGATGATTTTACGCGTTTCTGGCTGATTTCAGAAATATGAACCAGACCTTCAATGCCGTCTTCAATCTCCACAAAAATCCCGAAATCGGTAAAGTTGGTTATCTTGCCGGTCACCACACTGCCCGGAGCGTATTTTTGCGGCAATTCTTCCCACGGATTTTTTTCAATTTGTTTAATGCCCAGAGAGAATTTCTCATTGTCCACATCAATATTTAAGACAACCGCTTCGACTTCCTGCCCTTTCTTGAAATATTCGGAAGGATGAGTCACGCGATGCTTCCAGGAAATATCAGATACATGGACCAGACCATCGATACCGTCTTCAATGCCGACAAAGACGCCAAAGTTTGTAATGTTGCGCACAAGGCCTTTCACAACCGTGCCGACCGGATACTTCTCTTTGAGTTTTTCCCAGGGATTGGCTGTTGTCTGTTTCAGGCTCAGCGACACCCGTTTGGCTTCCGGATTGACTTCCAGCACGACCACGTTCACCGTATCACCGACATTCAGCACTTTGGACGGATGCTTGATTTCCCGGGTCCAGTACATTTCCGAGATGTGGACCAGACCTTCCACACCCGGTTCCAATTCGATAAATACGCCATAATCCGTCAGGTTAACCACTTTGCCCTGAACCAGGGCACCGATCGGATACTTCTCGGAAATGTGTTCCCAGGGATTTTCATGAAGTTGTTTCAAACCCAGCGAGACTCTTTCTTTTTCACGATCGTATGAAAGAACCTTCACCTTGATTTGCTCACCCTTTTGGAAAACGTCGGCAGGCTTGGCTATTCTTCCCCATGAGATATCCGTTACATGGAGCAATCCGTCAATGCCGCCCAGATCGATAAATATGCCGTAATCCGTAATATTTTTAATGATCCCCTCAATAATACTGCCTTCGACAATATTATTCAGCGTGTCTTTCTTTTCGCTTTCTCTTTCGGAAGCCATAATGGATCGTCTGGATAAAACAACATTATTGCGTTTGCGGTCATATTTTAAAATATTAAAATCCAGCGTCTGACCGATAAACTTGTCCAGATCTTTAATGGGACGGACATCGATCTGCGATCCCGGCAGAAAACCGATAATGCCGATATCCACAGAAAGGCCGCCTTTCACTTTCTCCACGATAATCCCTTTGATGGTCAGGTTATTATCGCTGATGTTTTTAATATCATCCCAGACTTTAAGTTTGGCCGCTTTTTCTCTCGATAAAACCAGATTTCCTTCTGAATCCCGTTTGTCAATAAATACTTCTATGTCATCGCCTACGGCAATATTCACATTCCCCTGGGCGTCTTTCAGTTCTTTGATCGGAATAAAACCTTCCGTTTTCCAGCCTACATCCACCATCACGATATCCGCCGTTACCTGGACAACTTTGCCCTGAGCAATATCGCCATATTTCAATTGATTAAGGCTCTGTTCATAGAGTTCTTTAAAGCCCATATCGTCTTCCATGGAAGGAATGGGTGAATGATTCGCGCCGGACGTTGAAGCGTTGGCCTGAACCTCCTTTTCATCTGTTAAGTTTTTGTTATTATTGTTAACCATTAACCTGATACCCCCTAATTTTTATAAGACATTTTTAATCTGAGGTGCCTAACATACTGAAAATTAAATAGCAAGACAAATCAAGCAATCGTTGTCTGGCACTCATTTTCACATTCAACCATTCTTTTCTGAAATACATTCCATAATTTTCTCAACGACTTGCGAAACATCCAAAAACGTCGAGTCAATGACAACGGCGTCCGGCGCGGCGGCAAGCGGCGCAATTTGCCGCCGGGAATCCTGAAAATCTCTGGCCTGCATATCCCGGGATATGGCATCCCGCGCGGCCGGTTTGTTCTTTTGAGTAAGCTCTTCGTGGCGTCTGCGGATTCTCTCCTCAATATTCGCGTTCAGAAAAAACTTGGCATCCGCATCCGGAAATACAACCGATCCCATATCTCTGCCTTCGGCGACGATTCCGCCGTGGGCGCCCGCTTCCCGCTGCAAAGACAGCAACTTCTCACGGACTACGGGAAAAGCAGACAACGTGGAGGCGGCCAATCCAACCTCTTCCGTCCGGATTTGATCTCCGACATCATACCCGTCAACAAAAACCGCCATTTTACCGTTCAGATTCCGCAGGGTGACATCCGTCGTGGCGCACAATTTTTCCAGGGCGCCAGAGTCATGCACATCAATTTTATCCTTCAGCGCCTTGCAGGCCAGCGCGCGGTAAAGCGCGCCCGTATCCAGATAAAGGTAACCCAGTCTGGCTGCCACTGCCCTGCTCACCGTGCTTTTGCCGGCGCCGGCCGGTCCGTCAATCGCAATGACTTTTTTCATAATTTTCTGTTCTCCTCATTTTATCGCCTTGACCTCCCTTAAGCAGAACTTGCCTAATTTTGTCAAAGCAGGTAGGATGGGTCACACCGTTATGATAGATAATCCGGTCAACTATGTGTAAAATGATGCAAAAGCAATATTTTTCTTTGGTTCTGATTCTTTTTCTTGTGTTTTTCGGAACACAAAACGCCTGGTCTGCTTTCACCATCGACGATGAAAAAAAACTGGGCAAAGAAATCTATGACAAACTTGAGAAAAACAATTTTCTGCTCTACGATAAAAAGCTCAACGCCTATATTACGGGCATCGGCAATCGCATTCTGTCCCAAAGCCATAAAGCGTCTTTTGAATTTACCTTTTCTATTTTCAACAGTTCGGGAATCAACGCTTTTGCCACGCCTGGCGGCTATATTTACATTAACAAAGGGTTAATCACTACCGTGGAAAACGAGGCGCAGTTGGCTGGCGTTATCGCACATGAAATCGCTCATGCCAACGCCCGGCATGTTGCCAGCATGATTGAAAAGTCACAAAAGCTCAATATCGCTATGCTGGCCGCCATTATTGCGGGAGCTTTCCTGGGCGGTGGCGGGGAGGCCTCGGCGGCCATTGCGGCTTTTTCTGTTGCCGGCGCCACCTCGGTAAGCCTCAGCTACCAGCGGGAGCATGAGGAAGAAGCAGACCGCCTGGGAATCGGATACCTCGTGGACACCGGTTACTATCCTGCGGCGATGGTTCAATTTTTAAAGATCATCAAACAGTATGAGTTTCTATCCAGAACAATACCCTCCTACCTGCGGACGCATCCGGGCACGGATGACCGGATTTTTTATCTGGAAAGTCTGCTGCAAACGCAATATCGCCTGGCCGGCGGCTCAAAAAATATTCTCGGGAATTTTGTCCGGATGCAGGCCTTGATTGGTATGGATCTGGACAATCTCAATAAATACCACCGGCATTTGACGGAATCTCTGCAAAAAGATCCCCGTAATGTCGATCTGCTTTATGCGCTTGCCCTCACGGAAGACCAGCTCGGTCAAACCAGCACCGCACTGGATCATCTGAATAAAGCGTTGACGCTCGCGCCTCAGGATGCAGACATTTTAAAAAACATCGGTTTGATCTGTTTAAAAACAGGCAATGCAGACCTGGCCCGTCGCCATCTGCTGCAAGCGGCCGCAATTGATCCGGAAAATGAACAAATTGCATTGGCTCTGGGAAAAGCGCATTTCGCGCTGGGTGATTATCAAAAGGCCCTGAATTGTTTTCTGAAGTTACAAGACAAAACCTTCAATGATGTGGACATCACCTACCATATTGCCATGTCTTACGGCAGACTGAATCAGCAGGGTGAAGCACACTATTATTTCGGGTTATATTTTAAAAAAGAGAAAAAGAAAGAAAGCGCCCTTTTCCATTTTCGCAAAGCGCTTGCGTATTTTCCGGAAGGAACGCCCAGGGCAGTCGCCATTTCCGACGCCATGAAGGAACTAAGCGTCCATCGGCCCCAGAAACCGAAAAAAAATAAAGATGGCCAGCAAAAGACGGCTGAATAAAATCTCTGTAAAAACGAATTATTAGCAGTAAACCGCCGGTCAATCTTTATCGTTGCGAAAAATGCAACAATACATTATAAAGCATCCACTTTAATATCTTTTGAAAGGAGTTTGAAAACGTGAACATTTTAATATTTGGCCCCAACGGCAGCGGCAAAGGCACGCAAGGCGCAATCGTCCAGAAGAAATACGGAGTCCCCCATATCGAAACTGGTGTTATTTTCCGCCAGAACATTTCCAAGAAAACCCCCCTGGGGGAAAAAGCAAAAGCATTTATCGACCGCGGTGAACTGGTTCCTGATGACATCACCATTCCCATGATTCTGGACCGTCTTCAGGAAGACGACGCGAAAAAAGGCTGGCTGCTGGACGGCTTCCCCCGCAACCTGGCCCAGGCTGAAGCCCTCTGGGCGGCCCTGCAGAAAGCAAACATTAAACTCGACTTTGTCATTGAAATCGATCTGGACCGTGAAACGGCCAAAAAGCGCATCATGGGCCGCAGACTTTGTAAAACGGACAACAACCACCCGAACAATATTTACATCGACGCCATCAAACCGGCGGAAAAAGACGGCAAAACCGTCTGCCGCGTCTGCGGCTGCGAAGAGCTTTCCACACGCGCCGACGATCAGGATACGGCCGCTATTGATAAACGTCATGGCATTTACTATGACACCAAAACCGGAACACTGGCCGGCGTCAACTACTTCAAGGAAAGAACGAAAGTGATTATCGTTGACGGCCGCGCCGGCGTCAAAGAAGTTTCCGAAGATCTGATGAAGAAACTGGTTTAAGACAACAAGAAAGATGTAAGAAAAAAGCCCCCCGAACAATTTGGAGGGCTTTTTTTAACACCCATATGGAAAACATTCGAAATTTCAGCATCATCGCCCATATCGACCACGGCAAATCGACTCTGGCCGACCGGCTCATTCAATTTACCGGCGTTTGCAACGAAAGAAATTTTCAGGACCAGATGCTGGACAATATGGACATTGAGCGGGAACGCGGCATCACCATCAAAAGCAACGCGATCTCTCTGCCCTATCGCGCCAAAGATGGAAAAGAGTATCTTCTGAACCTGATCGACACACCGGGACATGTGGACTTTTCCTATGAAGTCTCCCGGTCGCTTGCCTCCTGCGAAGGCGTTTTGCTGTTAATCGACGCCGCCCAGGGCGTGCAGGCCCAGACCCTTGCCAATCTGTATCTGGCGATGGAGCACAATCTGGAAATCATCCCCATCATCAATAAGATTGACCTGCCTTCTGCCGATGTGGATCGTGTGCTGGAAGAAATTGATTCGGAACTGGGGCTTGACCCGGACACGCACATCAAATGCTCCGCCAAGGAAGGCATCGGCATTGAAGAAATTCTGGAAGCCATTGTGGTGCGAATTCCACCGCCCACGGGCGACGCCTCCCATGCCCTGGCCGCTTTGATTTTTGACGCCAAGTATGACGCCTACCGGGGCACCATCATTCACTGCCGCGTTTTTGAAGGCAGCGTGAAGGCCGGCGACATCATCCGCTTCATGTATAACAACTCAACTTATAAGGTGGAAGAAGTCGGCCATTTTCTGCTGACACGCACCAAACGGGAGAAGCTCTCCGCAGGTGATGTGGGCTATATCATTGCCGGCGTGAAAACCGTTGCGGATGTGCGCACGGGCGACACCATCACGCTGCAGGACAGACCCTGCGGCCAGCCCCTGCCCGGCTTCAAGGAAGTCAAGCCGGTGGTCTTCGCTTCGATTTACCCCATCGCCTCCGACGACTATCAAGACCTGGCGGATTCGCTGGAAAGATACAAACTCAATGATGCGTCCTTCATTTACGAAAAAGACTCCTCCGCCGCACTGGGCCAGGGCTTCCGCTGCGGTTTCTTAGGCCTGCTCCACCTGGATATTGTGCAGGAACGGCTGGAGCGGGAATTTGATCTTTCGATCATTCTTTCCGTTCCCAGCGTCCGCTACCGCTTCACGCTCAAGGATAAAAAGGTTATTTACGTCGATAATCCCACGCACTATCCCGATCCGTCGGAAATTGAAAAAGGCGAAGAACCCTTCATCCGCGCCGCGATGATGCTGCCGGAACGTTATCTGGGAACCGTCATGAAACTGTGCATGGAAAAACGCGGCGTGAATTCCAATTTGAATTATACAAGCCCCGGGCGGGCCGAACTGTCCTATGAAATGCCGCTGGCCGAAGTCATCTTCGATTTTTATGACCGTTTTAAATCCGTCACGCAGGGCTATGGGTCGTTTGATTACGATATTATCGATTACCGGGAAAGCACGCTGGTTTTGATGGATATTCTGGTCAACGGCGAAAAAGTTGATGCGCTTTCGCAGATCGTTCATCGTGAACGCGCCCGCGCCCGCGCATTGAACGCCTGCGACCGCCTCAAAGACGAAATCCCGCGCCAGATGTACAAAATCGCCATTCAGGGCGCCATCGGCGGCGAAATCATCGCCCGCAGCACCATCAGCGCCTTCCGCAAAGACGTCACGGCCAAATGCTACGGCGGCGACATCACCCGCAAAAGAAAGCTCCTGGAAAAGCAAAAGGCTGGAAAAAAGCGCATGAAGATGATCGGCTCTGTCAGCATTCCACAAAGCGCGTTCCTGGCGGTGCTGAAATCAGATAATGATTAAGGTTTTTTTAACAATGTAGTGCGGGTACTTTAGACCCGCGAGTTGTGCGCTCCATTATGACTGAAACTGTCATGAAAAATGGCCTCTACATTCACATTCCCTTCTGCGCATGCAAATGCGGGTATTGCAGCTTTTACTCCATCGCATCCATCCATTTTATCCCTGAGTTTGTCAAAGTTGTCGTCCGGGAAATGGCTTTTTACAAATCCTCCTTTTCTTCCTTCGACACTATCTACATCGGAGGCGGTACCCCTTCCCTGCTGTCGGCTTTGCAAATAGACACCATCCTGAACGCGGCGCACAAAAATTTTACCATCGACCCGCAGGCGGAGATCACCATGGAAGTCAACCCCGGCGATGTGTCGGTCGAATACTTCCAAGCGTTGCAAAGACTGGGCATTAACCGCCTGAACATCGGCATCCAATCCTTTGACGATACGATTTTAAAATTTCTGGGACGCAGACATACGGCAAAAGAAGCCGTGGCGGCAATCGATGTGGCACGCCTTGCCGGATTCAACAACGTCGGGATTGATTTCATCTATGGCATTCATGGTCAAACGATAAAGACGTGGAAACAGACGCTGGCAAAGGCCCTGTCTTTTTCTCCGGAACATCTTTCCTGTTATCAACTTTCGATAGACAAAAATACTCCCTTATTCAGGCAATGTCAGAAAGACAACCTGCAACTGCCTTCCGAAGACGAGGCGCTGGATTTCTTTTTGACAACATCTCAGACGCTGACGGATGCCGGTTACATCCACTACGAAGTTTCCAACTTTGCTCTCCGCGATTCTTTAAAATCCCGCCACAACACAAAATACTGGCGGCACACACCATACCTGGGTCTGGGTCCCGCCGCTCATTCTTTTCTGGATTCCGAACGCTGGTGGAACATGGCAGACGCTAAAACGTATCTTCAGGATATTCGTGACGGAAAAAAGCCGACAGAGAAATCGGAAAAGCTGTCGCTGGAACAACTGGCGCTGGAAGCGCTCTTTTTGGGCATGCGCACAAAAGACGGGATCAATCTTGAACAATACAAATCCTGCTTTGGGTTCGATTTACTGGCCGGGAAGCGTCAGGTGATTGATGAACTGATGAAAAGCAATCTGGTGGAATTAAAAGACGGCTGCCTCTGTCCAACCCTGTCCGGCATGGCCGTGGCAGACAGCCTGGCCTTGATTTGACGAAACGGTCCCATTTTGCCCGTTATCGGGTGATTCTGCGAACAATGAGCACGCCCCCGTAGCCAAAGGCGGGCGTTTTGGCGGTCAGGGCGGTTAACAATCTTTCCACGCTCACCCAGTAAGGTCCGTAATATATTCTGTCAACATCAAAAATCAATACGCGGTCAGTATGCATATCATAAGCACCGACGGGAGAAATGTGCGGGTAAGGCCCCCCGGGGTCATCGGTAAGTTTGTCCTGTAAAAAATGAAGGATGACAAAATCATCGGGCGATGCCTCGTTCGTTTTCAGAATTGCACGCAATGCCTCCAGATCCCGCCGGCCGGCGTTTTCAAAAGTTTGGCGCGAGGTCACCCAGCCTTTCATTCCGTAAGTTTTGAGCGAATCCGCCGCCACCTCCTCCAACTCCGCCAGGGTAAGCCCTTTGCGAAGTTTCCCTTCGTTTTCCGTCACACGTTTTTTCCATTCGGCTGCCTTGACGCCATCCAGTAATCCGGTCTGCTGAACATTGGCATCATCCGCACGAAGATTTCCTTTGGCGCCGGCGATCGCGTTGATGACCATCGCCACCGATGCGGTCGAACAGGAAAGCTTGTTAAATTGCCCTGTGTAGTGATTGACAAGCAGCCAGAAATCCTGCGCGGGATGAGCAGCCGATTGAAAATATTCATGGGATTCCCAAAGAGGGGTGGCATAAGGCGCGGCGGCGGGGCCGTATTTGGGTGGATAAGCGTCTGTAGCGGTAAACGCCGGGGGAGTCAGATAAAGAGTAATCGCCAGACAGAAAAAGAATATTTGCCACATCCAGCCGCCTCCTGTTTTCTGCGATGCTGCATTTCTTCGGAAACGAAGGCTAATCATATTCTTCAAGATAACGTTCAATATAGTCCCGCACTTTGTTTTTGGGCTGGTAAATGCCGAAGTGTCCTTCACACAGGATGTCGGCATCCAAAGCAAGCAGCGTCTGCATCGACTTTTTCCATGCCGCTATATCGGAACCGAAAGCCTTATGAAATGGCCCGTGAATATCCTGACCGAACAAGACCCTCTGCCCGGCCCGATCCAGATAAAGAGAAATGGAACCGGGCGTGTGTCCGGGCGTGTGCAGGCAGTGTAATTTCTCATTGCCAAACGTCAATATCTCATGAGAACCTTTTAAAATCTGATCGGGCTTGGTGGGCGGAAACGTCGTTCCGTACCAGTTGGCCGCTGTGCGAATCGAATCGCCGGTTTCCAGCGCCTTTGCATCCAGTTCGTGGATAAGAATTTTTGCGCCGTATTTTTCTCGGAAAAACGGCGCGGAACCAATGTGGTCAATATGGCAGTGCGTCAAAATTACATGCGAAACAGATGCGGGACTCAGTCCCAGCATTTCGCTATTGCGAACAAGTTGAGACGAACTGCCGCCCGCACCAGAATCAATCATCACCAGATCACCCGCAAAATCAATCAGATAAACAGCCGCATCATCCGCCTGTGTTACATTCGGCCCGCCGATCAAATAAATACCGCTGATGATTTCTTCCATCTTCATCCTCATATTATGTTTTCAGGGTTCCGACAATATCCTGTAAATTTTTTATTCTGTTTTCACGCATAAAATGCTGCATCCCGTCAATGATTTCGATGGTCGTGCGGGGATGGATGAAATTGGCTGTGCCGATTTGCACGGCGCTTGCCCCGGCAACTATAAATTCCAGCGCGTCTTCAGCGGTCATGATGCCGCCGATGCCGATTACGGGAATGGATACGGTCTTTGCCACCTGCCAGACCATGCGGAGCGCTACCGGCTTGATGGCGGGTCCCGACAGGCCGCCGGTGATATTTTTCAGGCGCGGTGTACGGGTTTTCAAATCAATCGACATGCCGGTCAGTGTATTGATGAGGGATACGGCGTCCGCCCCGGCTTTTTCAACCGCCCGCGCAACCAGGGTAATGTCTGTGACATTCGGGGTCAGCTTGACGATAACGGGCAAATGGGTTTCCGCCTTGACGCGGCGTGTCACTTCCGCCGCCGCTTTCGGGTCAGCTCCAAAGCTCAAACCGCCTTTTTTCACATTGGGACAGGAAACATTGACTTCCAGGGCGTGAACACCTTTTACCTGACTCAGTTTTTTAGCAACCTGAGCATATTCAGAATAGCTTTCGCCATAAATATTGGCGATGACGGCGACGTCATATTTCCGCAAAAACGGAAGCTTTTCTTCGATAAACACATCGACGCCAACATTTTGCAGTCCCACGGCATTGAGCATGCCGCCTGCCGTTTCCATGATCCGCGGCGGCGGGTTTCCCAGCCGGGGCTTGAGCGACAGGCCTTTGACAACGATGCCGCCCAACTGATTTAGATCAACATAGTCGGCATATTCCTCGCCGTAGCCGAATGTGCCGGACGCGGTCATGACCGGGTTTTTCAATTTTAATCCCGCAATTTCCACGGCAAGAGCCGCGTCGATTTTTCCTGCATTTTTCAATTGAAGCCCCCACGAATCATCTTTAATCCCCTTCACTGAAGTTTTTACGGGGCTAAAGCCCCGGACTACATTTACCCTATTCCCATATCACATTTTTCAGGTCAAATACCGGCCCGTCCGCGCAGACGCGCTTGTAGGCCTTTTTCCCCTGTTCATCCTTCACCGCCACGGCGCAACCCACACAGGCGCCGACACCGCAGGCCATCCGCTCTTCCAGCGACACCTGGCAGAAATACTTTTCGCCGATTATGGCAGACAAAGACCGGATCATCGGCTTCGGGCCGCAGGCGTAAATTGCCGTGTCCGCAGGCGCATATTTGTGAATGTCTTTCTGAAAAGCCGTGGTGACCAGCGATTTCTCCCCCAGAGATCCGTCATCCGTGCAGACGACGACCCTGTAACAATACTTCCTGAGATGGTCAAGGCCGACCGCGGCCTCCGCGGTTTGTGCCCCCAGGTAAAAGGTCATGGCCTCTGCATTGCAGCAGGCTGTTTTGCAGAGATATTGGGCAAGCAACGACAAGGGAGCAATCCCGATGCCTCCGGCGATGAGCACAATGTTTTTCTTCGCCGGATCGATGGTGTAACTCCCGCCCAGAGGGCTGGATACTTCCACCTGCGATCCTTTCATCAGTCCGGCCAGGATGGATGTTCCCTTCCCCACGACACGATAGAGGAGTTCAACGGTACATCCCGATTTCCGCCGCGAAAACGAATAAATACTGATGGGTCGAGAAAGAAAAGGATCATGCAAACCCAGAATTCTGATCATCACAAACTGGCCCGGCAGGGGATCATCAAATGCCACGGGCAGCGTTACCTTCATAAGAAAAAAATCATGCCGGATTTCTTCATTTGCGGATACTTCTCCGATGTAAATATCTTTCGCCATTTTTAATATCCTGTTCTTATTCCTTCCACATGATCAAAGCAGCCTCATGCGTATCGGTGTAATAGTTCGGGCGTTTTCCTTTGACGGCAAAACCACATTTGCGGTAAAGGTTGATCGCCCCGACGTTCGATTCGCGAACGTCCAGCGTCTGACGCGTCATGCCCGTTTGCGCCGCAATATCCTTCATTAAAGTCATCAGGCTGCAGGCCAGCCCCTGTCGGCGGCATTCCGGCCTTACCGCCAGATTGTGCAAATGCACTTCATCGGCCACCAGCCAGAAAATTATGTAGGCGGCAATCCATGTTTTTCCTTCCGTTTCAATTTTCACGGTCAGGCACTGGGAGTGGGCTGTATTCATTTCATCAAGAAACATGCCTTCCGTCCAGGGCGTCACATATGATGCGCGCTCAATCGCCAGAATTTCCGGCAAATGGTCTTTTTTCATCAGATCAACGCTGACTTTCGGCGCGGCACTTTCAGAAGACATTGAAATAGTCCAAAGCAGCGGCTGCCACCAGGAAAATCACGCAAAAAACAGGAACGGCGCCGCGCAGTTTAATACTGTTGAGGGCCACCGCAACACCTAAAAGCGGCAGAAAATAATACATCAGGGAAAGCATGGCCTTGAAGGCAAACGGCAAATTCGGATAAATCCATATCAGCGCGGGAATAAAAATGATCTGTAAAAGGAAAAGCAGGGCCATGTAAAATACGGCTGATTTGGCCAGTCCCAGGTAAACTTTTCTTTCGATGGCCGGCAGGTCAACCGCTTTGGCGTCCTCCAGCGCCTGATCGGAAAGGCGGTTGTTGGACTCGATAATTTTAACGTCAATTTTTTTTGCCACAATGCCGAAGGGGATGGCCATCAGGATGGACAGAGTCATCAGTTCCCTGGTGACTGCCCCCAGCGACTGGCCGACCAGTATCGCCAGCGATGCCGCAAAGGCGGCGGCAATAGAATCATTGGGAGGAATATAAATGCCAATGGGCGTACGGTCCATCCAGAACAGTTCCAGGATCGCGCCGATGATCAGCCCTGCATAAGGATTGCCCAGAATAATGCCGATGACCGGGGCAATAACGATCGGACGGGAAATCATGGCCTGAATAAATACACGGTCGAGGCAAAGAAGGCCGCCAACAAAGGATATGAGCATTATCTTGAAAACCATGTTCGCACCAACCCGCTTATGGTTTTACCGGGCAAAACTCCTGTAAAGCGTCTTTGATATTGACCGCCTTTTCCCGGGGAACGCGCTTCAGCTCAACGTCAACGCCCTTGTCCTCCAGCAAATTGAAGATGTCCTGAATTTCGGACTCACATAATAACACGGACGGAGCACAGCAGACTTTATAGTCCTCATGATGAATATTGCCGATATTCAGTTTGGCGAAATGAAAGCCCGACTCATACGCTCTCAGAGCGTCGGCAATACCACTGAATAAGACGATGGTCTTTTTGCCCTTGCCCCGGGCATAGACATGACTGGCGGCAAAATCCTCCACGGAATAAATATTGACTTCGATATCGCTGGGAACCGCCATGCGAATAACGGTCTCACAGAAAAAATCACCGGCGGAATTGTCGTCAACAACCATAATGCACCTTGCTTCGACAAACGGCACCCAGGCTTCCAGAATCTGGCCATGCACCAGCCGATTGTCCACACGTACCAGCATCATGTTGTAAGCTGCCGTCACTTGCTCACCCGATTGCTTTTTTACTTAAGATTTCACTGGCTAAAGAAATATTTTTCTTCCCGTAATCCTTAATGAACGTGGCAAATTCATTGAGTGTGGTCTCTGCTTTAACGTCGGACAACTTGAGCAGCATCGGCAGATTAACCCCTGTGACCACTTCCACCTTGCCTTCTCTCATGAAAGACAGGGAAATATTCGAAGGCGTCCCGCCGAAAAGATCCGTCAAAATCAAGACGCCTTTGCCTTTATCCAGTTTTTTTATCGCGCTGCTGATTTCTTTTTTGACATCTTCCACGCCTTTGTTCTGTTCAACGCAAACATGCATCACGTCTTTTAACGTCCCTTTAATCATCTCCGCCGCATGGATCAATTCGTTGCCCAGATTACCGTGGGTGGTGATCAACACACCAATCATTGTTGCCCCCTCTTTGCAATCATTTGCATAACGCGACCGTCGGTCTGATGTTCAGTGCAAATGACCGCAACGTTCTCTTTAAAACAGTATTGCAGGTGGTGCAAACTAATGGATTGGCAGATAATTGTCAAGATTTATCAAGAGCGGCCCGCAGAAAACCACCTTTCGCACAAACGATATTATCTCTTTGATATTGTTGCTTTATTTTATATTCATCGTCGTTAAATATCGATGGGTAAGATATAATATTCCACCTTTCGCGATGGATAGAGCGTTTCCATGATTCTGGTATATCGTTTTAGCTGTTCATCATACTTTTGTTTAAGACCCCGCATGGAGCCTGATTTATAATCCATGATGGTGATCAGCTGATCGGACACGATCATTCTATCCACGATACCAAAATCATTTTTATCGGATATCTGCTGCTCAATGTAGAGTTTGCCCGATCTGAACATGATGTCGGCAACATCGCTTCTTTCGACAAAGCGAAGCACGGATTCATATTCCTCATGGTTCAATTCGCCGGCTGACGGCAGTCCCGTCCGATCAACAACTTTTGCCAGCCAGCGGTGAAGCCGTTCGCCCCGCATGATCCCTGCCTTGATACAGGCGGATAAAAGCGTCGGGTCAATCTCTCCATAGTGATCAGGTTCATCCTCATGTTTCTCCGGAGCGTCAAATATCGCGATGCGTTCAGCCTCTTTTGACGGACCGGAGAAAGCGCAGATATTCCTTTTATTGCCCTCAGGCGCAAACTGCGAAAATGTGTCCAGCACCGCCTGATGAACTGCCTTGTAATTTTCTTCTTTTTTTACCGGCAGGAAAACCGTGAGTGTTTGTATCGCCCTGGTCGCGGCGACGTAGAAAACATTTGCCTTTTCGCGCCGCATCCGGGTCAGATTTTCTTCACGATTTTCAATAATTTCCCTGGCCACAGCCGATTCGCCTGCCCCCAAAAGAGTAAACTCGCCGGATGTGAATTGCACATGGCATTTTTCGGACCGCAGATAGAACGGCGGCTCTTTTTCGTCCTCATTCCAGAAAACAAAAACGTGCTTGAACTGAAGCCCTTTTGTTCCGTGGATGGTATCAACCTTGAGACTATCACGGTTTTCCGCTTCCGGCGCCTTCACGTTAAAGCGGATATGAAACATCCGTGAAAGGAATGCGTCCACATCGACACCACCTTCACTGAAGAAGGCCTGTGTCTCATCCTGCCAGATATCCAGGATGGTTGCCCGCAGTTTGCCCCGTAAAAGCTCAATTGCGCAACTCACAGCCATGATTCCGAAGGGTGCGGGATATTTCCTTGCAAATTCAGCCCGGACCTCCCCGATATTTCCGAATATTTCACGCCACAAAGGAGACTGCGCCGCAATTTGAGCAAACGGTTGATCGCCGTCTTTGGAGAGAACACCCGCAATGAAAAGCATTACCGCAACGCCTTCTTCCGTCGAAAGAAGCTGCCTGCCCCTGACTTCTGACACGCTAATTTGCTGCGAGGCCAGTTCGGATGAGATCTTCTGGACATGATTGTTGGTAGCCGCAAGCACCGCCATATCTCCCCACGGACAGTCGTACTCTGACTTCTTCGCCTTCAGGACCTCGATGATTGCAGGATAGAAAGAGGCTTCCGAATTGCCGTCTTTTTCAAGCTTTACAAGATTGACTTCCGTCACGCCTGCAAACCCGCTGGTTTTCTCCGGCGGTTTTTGTGTTTCCGTTTTCTCTTTTCCGTCAAAGAGATTTTCCACAAGTTTATTGAAAAATGAAATCAGCAGCGGCGTGCTTCTGAAGTTGTACGGAAGCGAGCTTTCAGCAATAACACCATTTTTCAGATAACTCCCGATGGCCGCTTCCAGCGCCTCGCGATTGGCGCCCCGCCATCCGTAGATCATCTGTTTCCAATCGCCTACGGCAAAGAATGATCTTATGCCGCCCTCGTCATGGCCGGATAAAATCTCGTCAACCAGGGGCAGCAATATTGCAATATCGCCTTTCGATGTGTCCTGGAATTCGTCAACCAGAAGATGCCCGGTTCTGTCCAGCCCGAGGGAAAAGTAGTTGCCCATGAGCTTTGGGCGTTCATCAGATTCGTTTCCGTCCAGGGCCAAAAGGGATCTCCGCACATCGGCAAAAAAGATCACCCCTTTTTTTTTCTTAACCGCATCTGCCGCATCCAGATAGATCCCGCAAAGAAGGGCAACGGTAAGCTCCCTGAGGAGGGCCTTGTTAACGGCCAGCTTTTCAGCAGTTTTTCTGTAATCCCTGAAAATCCGGTTGAGTTCCGAATAGGGACGCTGATCCCATTGGATCGTTTTGCCAAGACCTTTGTAATTTTCCAGATCGGAGTGGGCGGCGACTGCTTTAGTAATAAAACTTTCATAATGCGTCATCGCCTGGATAACCCGCCTTTGAACATTGCCGGCCGGGATCAGCGCTGAAAAGACAGTTACCTTTTTACTCAGCGATTCCAGCTCTTTTACCAATATGCCGTTCTCTTTCATCAGCGCATCAAGATCGTCAAGCCGGTCCATATCCGCAAGGCAGCGCACAACCGTCTGTTCTTCGGCAAGGGGACTCCAAAGCGCCTCCATGTCTGTTTTCAATATCCTGGCGGCAATGATCAGCTTATTTGCCTTGCCGCTTTTCATGATGTTGTCGCGAAAAAGGCTTTCTATTGCTCCGGATAGTTCCAGCTGTGTCTTCTCATCCGCCATCTTCGGCGCATGACCCGATGCGGCATAGAGCCTGTAAAAGAAGGAGTCGATCGTCGAGTACCCGACCCGGCCCGCCTCCATGATCAGGTTCAACCTGGTAAGCAGGGGCAGCTCTTTTCTGGATGCTATCGCCTCCATGATGCGGGAACGCATCTCGGCGGTGGCAGCACGGGTAAAGGTGAGCGCAGAGATGAACTTTCCCCTGGTCGATATCCTGCGAAACACCTCGTCGGTAAGCCTTGTTGTTTTCCCCGAACCGGCAGACGCCGAAAGAAGGATGCTTTGCATCAATTATTCCCCCTTGCAGCCTTATAATAGTCATCTCTCCCGCACAATGACGAAAACAGGCAGAATTGACATTCCGGAGAGTCATGTTCAGGCGCAAGCTCACGTCCTCCGATGATGGCATCAAGACGCGCCGCGACGGCGGACATCAGCTCATAAGCATCAACACTTTGCTCCGGGGGAAGAACCAAATCCCGATCTTTGGACGATTCCTTCAGAAAATAAAAGCGGGCCCCTGCAACGTTTTTATGAAAGCGCTGATAAATCATCAGTTGCGCGGCGGGATGCAAAATGCCTTTTTCGTTAAAACGCGCAAGCACGGTTGCTCCTCCGGGAGGAATTTGAAACCTGGCTTGCTTTTTTGAATACTTAAAATCAATCACCTCGGTACGCCCCGCAATCTTTGCCAACCGGTCCGACCGTCCCGTTATCTTATAGCGTCCGGCAATCATACCGCTGAATTTTTCCTCGCACGACAGGGCATTGTCGGCAAACAGGATTGGCTGATCTGATTCCCGTTCGTCTTCATAAATGCCCCGCAATAAGATTTTTGCGTTCAACATGTAGAGATTAATGCCTTCAACATTTCTTAATGCTTCGTTTTCACCGCTTTCCCAGAGTTCATCAAAAAGCACCTCCCATTGATCCAGCAGATCCTTTCCGACTGTGGAAAGCCGCTGAAGGAACTGATGAACAAAAGTCCCCATCCGCATGTTTATTTTTTCATCATCATCCATAAAGGAAGGGGGTTCCACCCTGAGGATGTATTGATGGTAGAACAAAAACGGGCATGCCAGAATTTTGGAAAGGCTTGAATAAGAATAGGTAAATGCGTTAAGCGCGTTGCGCAGGGAATCATCAACAGGTATCGCCATCTTCTTCCTGATTGGCTCTTCTGACAACGATGCTCCAAATGCTGCCGCGGTGACAGGTTTTCCAAACTCCTGTGCGAGAAGGCTCATATAATAGCTCGGCGTTCTTTCCCGGATCTGGTCATCGACCGCCGCTATTTTTATTCTGCCGCCCTGCGCCAGAATCTGCCTGAACAGAAGGTCCTCGTATTCAAAGACGCTTTTTCGCATCTGCGGAACATGAACCGGATTGATGAAAGGACCTTCAAAAGGCTGTGACGGCATGATCCCGCTGTCCAGAGGCAGTATCAATCCTCTGCTGAATTTCTCTCCCGAAACATGGCCGAAACCAACAACCTGTATCGGCGCCGCTCTGCTTCCCGTGATACGAAATTTTCTTGCTTCGAGAAGCATTTTCGCCGCATCGGTCAGATTTCGCCCCAGCCGCTCTTTCCAATCGTCAAGGAGGGTGGAAAATGATACGGCCGTCTCCAGCGCTTCACACTCCTCCCGGACATAATTTTCTCTGTTTTTTGACAATTCCACGGCGCAGGATGTGGCATATTTCATAAAATCGGGCGCCAGACCCGATTTTTCAGCCTCTTCAATTTCGGCTAAAAGTCTTCTTCCTGCCGAAGTTGTCGAAAACGGCAGCCAGACAGCAAGATTGACGGCATTGGCAAACAGGCGAAGCGATCTGTTCCAGAGCATCGTTGTGAGCGACTCATCCAGTAGGCAGATCATCAGTTGATCGGTTTCCGACCGTTCTTTGAGAAAATTTGAAGCCTCCAGCGTGACCAGATCAACAACGGCATGAAGCCCGGCAAGCCTGATCAGTTCGAAGCCTGAGCCATCCGACGGCTTGACGTCGCCGCCAAATGACAAAACAAGATTCTTTGCGGAATCAAACGGAAGCTTATCCGTCCCGGCCAATTCAAGACCGCAAAGCGGCTGATCAATGAACAACCTTTCTTGTCTGATCTTTCTGTAGAACCGGTCAATCACCGGCGTTATCTCGGGAAGTCCGATAAAGATCTCCTGCTCACCGGGCGTAATTTCATCAAGCCGCGCTATTTCAAGTTCCGTCATGAAGAGATTTATTCCGGAAAGCCACTCGCGAAAAGCCTGTGCCGTGTCAAGGTATTCCTCAAGCCTGTTCCATTCATCCTCGGTAAACCGCTCTGCTCCCGCGATTGTATCCTTCCCGATATTATATGCCGACAGGTTCGCAATCAGCGGCAGAAGGCCCGCGGCACGATGCGAGGGAGATGCGTCATCAGGAAATCTTTCGCCAATGAATTGAATAAAGTAAAGCAGCCGTTCATCACCCGGCATCGGTTTAAGATGCAAATTTTCACTGATCTGATGCGTTATATATGAAGGCAGTCCTTCAACTTTGGGAAGAATACCGCCAAGTTCGGTATGGATAAGATACTGCACCGGATCGACAGCCCTTTCGGTTGCACAGATGATTGTCCACCCGGAAAGATCGGGATAGTCATTGCGCAGAAGCTTGATTAACTTTTCCGAATATTGTGACATGATGGCTCCTTCCGGAAGACTATGAATAAGCGCTCAAATCTTGTCAAGGCGATAATTTGTTTTTATTGACATCATCATGATCAACCCCTATAATTGCGCCGATTATTTTTCAGGAAGAATTACAAATGCGTCTATGGCGACTGCTTTTTCAATATCGTTTAATTTTAACCCTCCTGCTGGCCCTGGCCGGTATCGGCGTGATGGCTTTTTACGCCGTCTGCGACACGGCCTGTTCCTATCTCCGGGGCGATATCTTCGGCATTGATCTGAAATATATCGGCGTGGGGTATATGGGAGCCATCATCGCTCTGGCCGTTTTAAAGCAGGCGGATTTACTGCGACTGCTGGTTGCAGCGGGCGTCGGTGTGGAAGTTTTTCTGGTTTTCTTTCAAATCTCGGAAAATGTCTTCTGTCCGTTTTGCCTGTCTTTTGGCATGATCGTTTTGCTGATGTATCTAATCAACTATGAAAGGTGCGGTATCATGAACAACTGGTATCAAAAATTAATTTATGCTTTTGGCGACGCCAAAATTCCCTTCACTGAACGCCAGCGTTTTCCCCTGCTGGCCATGATGATTCTGGGCTATCTATTGGTCAGTTTTACTTTCTCCGGATCGGCCACACCGGCCTACGCCGCCGACCCTGCGACCGTGCCCTCCTACGGCAGAGGCGCCTGGGAGCTCATGATCTTCACGGATTACTTTTGTCCGCCCTGCCAGAGCGTGGAAAAAAATCTGGAACCTGAACTGAAAAGGCTTCTGGCCAGAGGCGATGTCAAAATTACTTTTGTGGATTATCCGGGTCATGGCAAGAAATCCGCTCTCTTCGCAAAATATTTTCTTTATGCCGCCGCAGCGGATCCAGGCTATGCCAATGCCATGAAGACAAGAAATATTCTATTTTCTCTGGCGCCGCAGAAGAATTTTGAGCAGGAAAACGTGTTAGCCGCCGCCTTGAGATCACAAAAAGTTGCCTTAAAGATGATTGACCCCAAACCTGTCTATACAGAGTGGCTGGCCATGATCAAGCGCTATGAGATTAATGCGACCCCCACCTGTCTGCTGCGTTTTTCCAGCACTTATACCAAAAAATACGGCGACGCGAATGAGATCCGAACAGGCCTCATTCCTGAACTTCAAAAGCGGTTTCCGGAAAAGAAATAGTTTTCAGTATCAGGGATGAACCTGGTTCGCCCTCCGGTTGCACAATCTTCAGGAAAGCGGATAACATATTTTTCAGCCTATGAGCTATACGTTAAATACAACAGACGATTATCACATGCACAAATTGAATTCGCTGGGCTGGGAACTGACCGTCTGCAACGCATTGTATCCGGAGAACAGTCCCTGCCGCAAAGCGCTTCGGCATAACGCGTCTTTCGGCGCGCAGCTTTTTCGTTTTCTGGAAAAGTTTGCACCGATTGCCGGCATGAAAACCGTTTTGGAAGTCGGCGGCGGTCTGGGATATTTGATGAAGGATCTGCTGACCCTTGCGCCCGCCCTTCAGGCAACCATGCTGGACATTTCTCCCGTTCTTCTCAAAAAGCAGAAAGAAACGCTCTCCGGCCTTCCCGTAATTTATTGGGAAATGGATTTTCTGAAGACGCCCGTATCCGATCTGCAAACTTTTGATCTGGTCATCTTGAACGAAATACTGGGCGATTTCCCCACTTTGGTCGCGCAAAATGATCATCCGGTCCCCAACGATCCAAAAACACGCCGCTGGGTAAACAAAATCCATGATTTAGAGGAAGAATTTTCTCTCAATTTCACCGCCAGTGAAAGCATCAACATCGGCGCCCTGACCATCGTGGAAAGGCTTTGCGGCGCCGGCATTCCCTGCATCTTTCTGAGCGAACACAGCTGCGAGGCGTCCTGCGACAACCCCTCTTTCCCGCAGATGAATTTTATCGCGCCCGGAATACCTGAGAAAATATCCCTTCAGGGGCACACTGAATTTACCATCAAATTTTCCCACTTGGAGAAAATCGCCCGGGCTTTCCGTTACAAAGTTGTCCGCGGCCAGTATATCGACATCCTGCCCGTTGATTTTAACGATAAAGTCCAGGCCGCACTCCGCGCGGCAACGCCGCTCTCGGACGAGCAGGAAATTCTCCAGCACTTTGTTTATGACCTTTACAAGTATGAATATCTTGTGCTCATTAATGATTCGAAAAATATTTTCATGCTGATGAGCCATGCTTCACATAAAACAGACGATCAGCCTCTTCAGCAATTACATTCGCCCGACCGGGAGCTGACCATCTCCGGCGCACTGCATCCGGAGAACAGCCCTTGCCGCAGCGTGCTTCTGCATCACGCGTCTTTCGGCACGCAGCTTTTTCATTTCCTGGAAAAGTTTATTCCCATGACCGGCATGAAAACCGTTTTGGAAGTCGGCGGCGATCGGGGATATCTGATGAAGGACCTGCTCACACTTTTACCCGGCCTTCAGGCAACCATGCTGGATCATTCCCACGATTCTCTTAAAAAGCAGAAAGCAACCCTCTCCGGCCTTCCCGTGATTTATTGGGAAATGGATTTTTTGAAATTACCCCTGTCCGATTTGCAAACTTTTGATCTGGTGATCCTGAACGAAATACTGGGCCATTTCCCCACCCTGGTCGCGCAAAAAGATTATCCGGAAACCGATGATCCGGAAACACGCCGCCGGATAAATAAAATTCACGATTTGCAGGAAGAATTTTCTCTCAATTTTATCATCAATGAAACCATTAATATCGGCGCCCTGGCCGTTCTGGAAAAGCTTTGCGGCGCCGGCATTCCCTGCATTTTTTTGAGTGGGCACGGCTGCGAGGCGTCCTGCGACAACCCCTCTTTCCCGCAGATTAATTTTACCGCGCCCGGAATGCCCGAAAAAATCTCCCTTCAGGGGCACTCTGAATTTACCGTCAAATTTTCCCATTTGGAGGAAATCGCCCGGGCTTTCCATTACAGAGTTGTCCGCGGACCGTATATCGACATCCTGCCCATCGATTTTAACGATAAAGTCCAGGCCGCGCTGCGCCTCGAAACATCGCGTCCCGGCAACAGTCAGAAAATTCTCCATCAGTTTATTCATGACCTTTACGAGTGTGAATATCTTTTACTGATCAACGGCTCAAAAAGAAAGGATGAGAAAAAATGAAAATCATGCAAATTTTTCTGGTCGGCCTTGCTGTTTTGTTTCTGTTCAGTCCAGACGGTTTTGCCTTTCGCTGCGGTTCCGGCCTGGTCACAAGCGGCGATAAAAAGGCCCTGGTCTCCGTAACCTGCGGCGCGCCGACATCGAAAGAAAAAGTCTGTGACGATCTTCAGTCCGCCCCCCACAGAAATAAAAACGGAAAGATCGTCAAATCGAAAAAATGCGCCAACAAAGTGGAAGTCTGGTATTACAACTGCGGCGACAACGATTTTATATACGCCCTGACCTTTGATGGCAATAAGCTTGTCAAGGAATCGACGGAAGGAAAAGGCAGAGGCAAATCAGACTGTCTGGGGAGATAGGCCGACAGACACCATGGGTTAAACTTCCTGACTGCGTTAATAAATTATCCGGAAGCTTTTATCACTGCCGGTGCAGGGTTCTTCCACCGCTTCCACGCGCTCGACGCGGGCAAAGGGCGGACCGCTGTGGCACCAGACCAGCATCTTATCAATATCCCGGTCTTCGCCTGCAAACACCGCTTCCACACGGCCGTCTTCCATGTTGCGCACCCAGCCGGTCAAATGAAGATTTGTCGCGGTCTTCTGTGTTTCCGCCCGGAAGAAAACGCCCTGCACTTTGCCGCTGACATAGACATGGACCCTTTTCATGATCTTTACCTGCCGATAAGTTTTAAAAATTCTTCTTCGCTGATCACGGGAATATTTTGCAGGCGGGCTTTATCCAGTTTTGATCCGGGTTCACGGCCCGCAACGACATACGCTGTTTTGCCGGTAACAGAGGATTGAACGGAACCGCCCCGCGCTTCCACAAGCGCCTTGGCTTCATTTCTTCCCAGGCTCTCCAGAGAGCCTGTAAACACAAAGGCCTTTCCCTGAAAGATCCCGTTGGACGGGATGTCTTTCTGTTGAGGCGCCACGCCAGCCCGGCGAAATTTTTCCATAACGTTCATATTCTTATCTTCGGCAAAAAATTCGACGATGCTTTGCGCGATTTCCGGACCGATTTCATTGATCGCCGTCAGATCGTCGGCGCCCGCGTTCATCAGATTTTCCATACCGCCGAAATGCGCGGCAAGGAGTTTGGCGGTCCGTTCCCCCACATGCCGAATCCCCAGAGCGAAAATAAATTTGTCCAAGGGAGGGGTTTTGGATCGTTCAATAGCCTCCAGAAGTTTTTCAACGGATTTTTCTGCCTGTCGGTCCAGCGCCAGCAGTTGTTCTTTCTTTAAAAAATAGAGGTCGGCGGGATCGTTAATCAGCCGGGCATCAAAAAGCTGAGCCGATACTTTTTCTCCCAGTCCTTCAATGTCCATCGCGCCCCGCGAGGCAAAATGACGGATGTGCTCCTTGATTTGCGCCGGACATGACAGATTGACGCAGCGGTGCGCGACCTCGTCTTCCTGCCGTACTGTTTCCGAGCCGCATTCAGGACAATGGCGCGGCATACGAAATTCTTTTTCCTGACCGGTTCGATTTGACGTGATGACTCTGACGACCTCGGGAATAACGTCTCCCGCGCGTTGAATGAGAACGGTATCACCAATCCGGATATCTTTTTTCAGAATTTCATCTTCATTGTGCAGCGTGGCGCGGCTGACGATCACGCCGCCCACACTGACCGGTTCCATCACCGCAACGGGCGTCAGTGCGCCCATGCGGCCTACCTGAACGATAATATCCCTGATGACCGTATTTTCCTGCGCCGCCGGAAATTTGCAGGCCAGCGCCCAGCGGGGAGAGCGCGATAGATTTCCCAGGATTTCCTGCGTGGCAAGATCATTGACTTTGAGAACAACGCCGTCGATTTCATAGGGAAGGCTTGGGCGAATAGAGCTGATATATTCAAAATAGTCTATGCAGGCAAAAATATCCGGCGCTTTCTGAATAAGAGGATTCACCGGAAATCCCCACACGGCAAGCGCATCCAGTATTTCCCGGTGACTGGAGAAGTGTATCCCCCGTACAGAACCGACGCCATAGAGAAAGACATTCAAAGGACGACGGGCGGTGATTTTCGGATCAAGCTGACGAAGCGAACCGGCGGCGGCATTGCGCGGATTGGCAAAAGGCTCTTCACCCCGCTCCTCCCGGCGATGGTTGAGTTTTTCAAACGGCTTCCGTTCCATATAAACTTCCCCGCGGATCTCGATGAATTCCGGAACAGGAGATTGGGTTCTCATTTTTATCTTTAAAGGCAGAGAGGCGATAGTTTTGAGATTCTGCGTGACATCTTCACCCGTCGCTCCGTCGCCGCGCGTCGCACCATGGCGGAAAAGGCCGTTTTCGTAAATCAGGTTAACCGCAAGGCCATCAAGTTTGGGTTCGGCCACATAATCCATCTTGTCCGTTTTAGCCAGACGCCGGATGCGCAAATCGAAATCCCGCATTTCTTCGGAGGAAAAAGCATTGGCCAGGCTGAGCATGGCCTGCGGATGGCTGAAGGGGGAAAATCTGGAAAGCGGAGCGGCCCCCACCCGCTGCGTGGGCGATGAAGCAAGATCATCATCAGGATAGAGCGTTTCCAGATCCTGAAGCTCTTTCATCAGCCGATCGTATTCTGCGTCGGAGATTTCCGGCGCATCCTGCTGATAATATCGCCGGTTATGATATTCGATGCTTTTCCGCAATTCGGGAATACGCGCAGCCGCTGTTTCTTTATCCATTATTTAACCAGTCGCAGGTTCGGTTTTTCGGTTTTTCTCTTTGGAACAGGATTTTCGTCGGCTGTTTTCATCTTCAACATCTGCTCATTAAAAATGGCGTTTTTCACCCGGATGGCGTTAATCATGGAAAAGATCACCACGGACTTTTCCCATTCCGGCGTAAAAGAAAAGTTTTCCATTCCGGTCTTGTACTTATCCCACAGAGACGTCAGAGAGGCTTCATCCAGACACAGGATATTTTCCGCAATCCTACTTAACGATTCTTCCAGTTTGCTCATAAAATAGTTTTATCCCCGCTTTCCGCTAAAGTCAATTCAAAAGCTTTTTCTCCATGAAATAATCCATAAATAACGCTTGTTTTTTTTTGATCTAACCGCTAATAAATGGCAAAAGATGATGAGCGAAAGTAAACTCAAAATAGGTGTGTTGTCTGACACCCATATTTCCGGTTTTGACAAGAATTTAAAGACCATCATTGACGAACATTTTTCTGATGCTGACTTGATTTTTCATGCCGGAGATTTAGTTGATTTGTCAGTTCTCACACTTTTCGGTGATAAAGAGGTCCGCGCGGTTTGCGGCAATATGGACAACCAGCGGGTGCAACAAGAACTGCCCGAACAACTGCTGATGGATATCGGCGGGTTTAAAATCGGGCTTATTCATGGATGGGGATCGCCTGACGGCATGGAAAGAAAACTGGCGGACAGACTGGGCAGGCTCGACTGCATTGTGTTCGGTCATACGCATTATCCGGTCAACAGAATGATCGACGGCGTTTACTTTTTCAATCCTGGATCCGCCGTCGATAAACGATTCGCCAAAAACAGAAGCATCGGCATTCTCGAAATCGGCAGGGAGATAACAGGCAGGATCATCACAATTCGATGAAACAATTAACCGGGATCAGGTGTTTAATATATGGAAACCATGTGCGCGCCCTGGCGGATGGAGTATCTCGTGGGTGAAAAACCGGACGGATGTGTGTTTTGTAAATGTTCAATCCGCTGCGATGATTATATCGTATTCGAAGGAAAGACCTGTTTTGTCATGCTGAACCGCTATCCCTATGTCAACGGTCATTTGATGATCATTCCCGAACGGCATTTGGGCAATATCGCGGAGCTGACCCAGGAGGAACGCATCGAGATATTTGCGCTGGTGGATGCGTCCGTCAAAGTGTTGAAAGAAGCGATGAATCCGCAGGGTTTTAATATCGGCATGAATCTGGGCAAGGCGGGCGGCGCCGGCATTGCCGAACATGCTCACGTGCATGTCATCCCGCGCTGGGAAGGCGACACCAATTTTATGAGCGTGGTCGGCCAGGTTCGCGTCATCCCTGAGGAACTGGCGACAACCGCCGCAAAACTGGCGCCTCTTTTCAAAAAATATATCCAGGAGGTTGAAACACGATGAGAGTTTTTTATTTAATTCTCACCATTATTTTTGCTTTTTTTATTGTGACCTTTTCCAACTTCAATTCCGGGCCTGTGACAATTAAATACTATTATTTACAGGATTTTGTCGTTCCCGCTTATATGCTCATTTTTATCGCTTTGCTGGTGGGTGTGATTATTACGGGATTTTTAGGCGTGGTTGAAAGATTCCGCCTGAACCGCACGATCAGCCGTCTGAACAAAATCATTCGGGATTTGCGCAAAGAACAACGTGATCATGAAGCGCCTCCCATCATTGAAGAACGCAAGAAAACACCAACACCATCTCCATGACGGCCGACCCGAAATTCATCGCCGACGCCTCCCTGTCCGGTCTGGCCAAATGACTCAGGCTGCTGGGTTTCGATACCATCGTTTACGGTAGCGAAGCAGGCCGGCAACTCCATTTCGTTATCAGCAAGCTATCTTTAAAAATCCATTCCGAAGAGATGTTCAGGATTTGTCTTAGCTGCAATGCCCGGCTGCATCTGGCCAGGCGTGAGGATGTGCGGGACCTGGTCCCGCCTTATGTGTTTGAAAATTGCCCGTAAGCTTAAAACATCGTTTCAAGTTTACCAGCGGCTGGAACCCCCCCCGCAAAGCAAACCCCACCATTAAAACACTGGAAAAAGTCGCCTGCGCCTATGGCATGCCCACGGATCGAGATATATGGCCCCTTGAAAATACCGCTGCCTTCCCCGAGCAATCGTTCCATCACACCATGAAAAAACGGCGTGGAAACAGGAAAAGTCGTCCGGAGAAAATCCTCAACGCCTCTTTGGACCTGATTGGAAAGGACGGATGGTATCATTTAAGCATCTTTCAGCATCATTTATTTGTTTTCATCTTCAAAAACACCAACCGCGCAATTTCTCCCTCTCAAGCGCCTGAAGTCAGGCCCTGCCAGATGTCGTCCAGCAGCCATGGATTGAAAATGCGTATGCCCCTGACGTTAAACGGCTGCTCACCGTTATATAAAACAAATCCGGGAGCGATGCCTTTAACCCCCAGCGCCGAAAAACGCTCTAGGGACTTGATAAAATCCGGAGAATAAGTTGCGGAAGATTTTATCTCGACCGGCGTCAGCGCGCCCTTTTCCCGGATCAGCAAATCGACTTCATTGCCGTGGGAGTCGCGGAAAAAAAACAGCTCCGGCCGAATCCCTTTGTTTTGGACACTTTTCATGATGTCCGCAATAATAAAGTTTTCATAAAGATTGCCGCGCAGCGGATCACGGTCGGCCTGCTCTTGGGTACTGATGCCCAGAAGAAAAGCCGCCAGGCCCGCATCCGTGAAATATATTTTTTGAGATTTGATCACACGCTTTTGAATATTTTCAAAGAATGGCGGCAGCTCGAATACAATATAAGAAGCTTTTAATACGGAAATCCAGTCTCTGATGGTTGTGGCGGACACCCCTGTGTCATTCGAAAGAGACGCCAAATTGACAATCTGTCCTACCCGGCCGGCCAGCAGCGTGAGAAATTTCTGAAAAGTCGACAGATCGCGCAATTGAATCAAAGCGTGAACATCTCGTTCGACATAGGTTTGCAGATAGCTGTTGAAGAACCTGCGCGATTCGATGTTTTCCTCATGAAGCCGTGGAAAACATCCCCGGACGATTGCGCCAAAAACATGCTTCTGCGCCGACGGATAATGTTTTAGTTCATGACTGGAAAAAGGCCAAAGCGTCAGCATTGCCGTTCGACCGGCCAGCGACTGGCTGATAGCTTCATGCAGTTGCGGTTGATGGCTGCCCGTCAGGATAAAACGTCCGCGTCTTTTATCCTTATCAACCATTCCCTGGATGTAGGAAAGCAGCACCGGCAGACGTTGTATCTCATCCAGAATGGCTCCCCCTGCCACCCCGCCCAAAAAGCCCCGTGGATCAGCATCAGCCGCCATCCGGACATCCGGGTCTTCCAGGGAAAAGTAGGGCTTATCCGGGAATGTCATTTTGGCCAGCGTCGTCTTACCTGACTGACGAGGCCCCAAGACGGTTACAACGGGATACTCCGCCGCCGATCGTCTCAATTCTTCTGAAATATCTCGAATAATCATGGCGTTTACGTTAAGTCATTGTTGTGTAAAAAGCAAGTTTAACTTTTGATTTGCACAGCAATTGTTTCCTTTACGTTTTTTTCAATATCGGGATGGTAGATGTTTTTCTGTTCGATAATTTCGTATTGGCCGTTGATATTCATTTTTGGACTACCCCTCGTTTCTTAAAAGCAGCCCAGGCCACTGAGCAGTCGGCTTCGCGGTTGCAGCGGTCGAAGGGGACGGTATAGGTGATGGTGCGCTCAATGGGGCCGCCGGGGAGCGTGTCGTCCGGGATGGTGCTGAAGGCAGAGGTCGTAATAGAAAACGGCCACATCCGTGTTGT
>CAYOPU010000005.1:0-35125 GCA_964405915.1 uncultured Smithella sp.
TCATGGTGCAGGAAATGGATAATTTCGCCGACGAATTTCTCAATATCGTCGAGCGTTTTCTGATCCGCCAATAAGCAGCTGCAGGATAAAAGATAATGCGCCACACACGCAGAAGACAGTCCGAAAAAAGATCGATGTCCGAAATTAACGTTACGCCGCTGGTTGACGTCATGCTGGTGCTCCTGATCATCTTTATGGTCACCGCGCCGATGCTTTCCATGGGTATCGACGTCAATCTCCCGCGCGTCAAATCCAAAAGCATCGACCTCGCGGAAGAAAAGCTGATCCTGAGCATTAATGAAAACAAAGAAATTTACTTAAACAAAAACCGCATACCGTTTCAGGATCTCAACGCCAAGCTCACGGCCATCTTCGACAAGCGGGTGGATCGGGAGATTTTTTTGCGCGCCGATAAAAACATCCCTTACGGCTTTGTCGTCGAAGTGATGTCGGAAATACGCAAGGCCGGCGTCGATAAACTCGGCATGATTACCGAACCGCCCGAAGGATCAAAATGACCTCCCGGGCGCCTCATAAAGGTTCTTTCGGCAATACCGGCAACCCCCGCAGCATGTTTTTCGCCTCTCTGTTTCTTCACGTTGCTGTTCTTACCGCCGTCATCATGACCGTGCCCGGCGCATCAAGGCAGATGACTTTCGGCGCTCCTTATTCCGTTGCGCTGGTGGGACCCGAAGTCATGCAGTCGCCGCGGGAGGCCGCCTCCGGCCCCGAAAACATCCTGCAGCCGCTCCCGCCGTCTGCAATTGTGAAACAGAATCCGGTAACGTCGGAATCCGCGTCCATCATTCGAAAAACAGATACCGCGAAAACGGACATTGAAAAAGCAATCAGCGCCATCCGGCAGAAAGACCTCGCCGCCCCGGAAGACAACAGGACAGGTAAAGCGCCCGCCGCGCAGGCCTCCGGCGCTTCAGCCGCCGCGTCCCGAAATCAATCGCGGATAAACGACTACAACCGTTTTGTCTGGTCCAGGGTAAAAAAGAACTGGATGCTTCCCGCCGCTTTGATGCCTAAAAACAATGTGGAAGCCATTATCGAAGTCAGAATTGCTCAAAGCGGCGCTCTGGAGTATATTGGTTTTGAAAGACGCTCCGGCAATCGCTATTTTGACGAATCCGCTCTCCGCGCGGTTAAAAAATCAAGCCCCTTTCCGCCTCTTGCGGGATGGACGCCCGACCGCTCCATTGAAATCGGCATCCGGTTTCATTCCGCGGAATTGCGCTAGGCCTGCCGACTTTAAGGGAAATGAATGATCATGAAGAGAAAATATCGCCTGGTTCGTGTGGTCCTGCTCGCTTTTTGGATGATTTGCGGCGCAAACGGCATCGCCACGGCCAAAGTATATATTGATATTGACGCGCCGGGTTTTCAACAATTCCCGATTGCCGTCAGTGATTTTCAAATCAAAAATCCGCAACCCGGCAAATCATCGGATCTCAACATCGTCCTGGCCGACCACATCCGGAGTTGTTTGAATTTCTCGGGCATATTTAATGTTCTGGACAAAAAAAGCTTTCTGGACAACCCTGAACCCGGCCTTTCGGATATCATCCATTTTCCCGACTGGACCCTGATCGGCGCCGATTTTCTCCTGCGCGGCGATGTGATCGTCCGTGGCGGAAACGTGGATGCGGTAAGCCGCCTGTACGATGTCACACGCGGCCAGATGCTTTTCAATAAACAATATGCGGGGAAAAACGATGACCTGCCGGCGTTAGCCCGCTCCATGGCCGGCGATATCCTGTTTGCGCTGGCCGGGGACAAAGGAGACTTCAACTCAAAAATTGCTTTCGTCATCAAGAAAAACGGAAAGCAGGATATTTATACGATCAATTATGACGCCTCCGACCTGATCAATCTGACCGGTCATCAAAGCATTGTCGTGGCCCCGCGCTGGTCGCCGGACGGCCAGTATTTTGCTTTTACGTCTTATAAAAGCGGTCGTCCCGAGGTTTATCTGCGCTCTTTAAAAACCGGAAAAGAAAAAAAGGTGTCTTCGTTCAGCGGCTTGAATTTATGCGGATCATTTTCCCCGGACAGCAAAAAACTGCTGTTGACGCTGAGCAAGGACGGCAATGAAGAGATCTATTCCCTGGATATCGACAGCCTGGCCCTCCAGCGATTGACCCGCAGTTATGCCATTGATGTTTCTCCGGCCTGGTCGCCCTGCGGCAAAAAAATCGCCTTCGTGTCCAACCGCTCCGGTTCCCCGCAAATATTTACCATGGACGCGGACGGCAACAATGTGAAAAGAATAACCTATACCGGCAATTACAACACATCTCCTTCCTGGTCTCCCCGCGGCGGTAGGATTGCCTATGAAGGCCTCATGATTCACAGGTATCAGATCTTCTCCGTGGACGAAGAAGGCGGCAATCCAATTCAGCTGACATTTGACAATGCGGACAACGAATATCCCTCCTGGTCTCCTTCCGGCAGGCAAATTGTTTTCAGTTCGCGGCAGGGCTCAAAAAGCCGCATCAGCATCATTAATGCCAACGGGTTGAACACACGCGTCCTGAAGGAAGACAACGCTCATCTGGTCATGCCGGCCTGGTCGCCCGGATTCCAATAAAATATTGATATTATAGTTGACGTCCGCCGGTAAGTTATGTTTTACTTTAACCAGTGTAAATCAATTAAGAACCATCTACGTTAAAGAGAAAGGAGTGAACCATGAAAAGACATCTGACCTTGATTGGATTATTAATCGTTTTTGCATTCAGTTTAACCCTGTTCAGCGGTTGCGCGGAAAAGAAAGCGGTTGTGAAGGACGAAGCGCTTCAGGAACAGCAGGTTGCGACCGCGCAAGAGGCGGTTTCCGCAACCGTGGACGATGAAGCGGCCCGCAAGGCAAAGGAACTGGAGGACAGGGAAGCGGCGTTGAAAGCGCAGGCCGAACCCGACGCGGAGGCAAGAGCGGCAGCCGCCCAAAAACCTGTGGATCTGAACCTTCAGAATATCTATTTCGATTACGACAAATCCAGTATCCGCGAGGACGCCCGTGAAATATTGAAGGCCAACGCCGGAATATTCACCAAAAAGAGCGAAGCCGGAATTATTATCGAAGGTCACTGCGATGAAAGAGGCACCGCCGAATATAACATGGCTCTGGGAGAAAGGCGCGCGCAGGAAGCCAAACAGTATCTGATGAATCTGGGAATCAACGCATCGCGTATGGAAACCATCAGCTACGGCGAAGAGCGGCCGCTGGATGCGAAAAGCACGGAAGAAGCCTGGGCGAAAAACAGGCGCGCCCAGTTTCTTTTGAAATAGAAACCTCTTGGCATCAGAAGGAAATAATACGTTGAGACGCTTTCTATATCTTATCTTGCCGGTTTTGGTTTTTTCACTGACCGCATGCGCAACATCATCGGATTTAAAGACCGCCCGCGCGGAATTAAGTTCGCAGATGGACAACAATCTTTCCGTTTTGGAAAAACGTGTGGATGCGCGCTTAGCGGCCGTGGAAGAAAAGCAGACAAAAAACATCGAAGATCTGGCTGCCATGCGCAAGGGGCAGGCAAATACCAGCGCCGATTTTGCAGAACTGCGCGATCATATTTCGCAATTGCGCGGACAGGTTGAAGCGTTAAAAAAGGACATGACGCGGGATGCCAAAAAAGAGGACGAATACCGGGAAAAAATTGACAACCTTCTCCTGAAGATCAATTTTATTGAAAACTTTCTGGAAATCAGCAAAAAAGGATCGTCCAGCGACATCGACAATTCCGCCTTAACCGCTTCGGGAAAACAGGATAAAGCGACCGCCTATGCGGCAGCCTATCAGACCTTTAAAAGCGGCCATTACACGAAAGCCAGAGAAGCCTTTCAAGGCTTCCTGGCCGCCTATCCATCCGGCGAGTATTCCGACAACGCCCAGTTCTGGGTTGGCGAATGTTATTTCTTTGAAAAGAAATACGAAAAAGCCATTCTGGAATATGAAAAAGTGACCAAAAAATTCCCCAGCAGCAATAAAGTCCCTTACGCCCTGTTAAAGCAGGGACTTTCCTTTCAAAATCTGGGTGACAAGGCCAGTGCCAAGCTGATTCTTCAGCAGGTCACCCGGGAATATCCCAACACCAGCCAGGCGCGTATTGCGCGTTCCAAACTTCAGGAAATCAGATAGATCCGTCTTCTCATCCATCGAAGGGGTTTCATACAACCCCCTTCTGCCGGTCTATGATTGAGATTTGGTTGTTTTCCCGCTGGGATTAATCCATCTGAATGGTCTTGATTCCCGCAACAACCGGTAATGTAAAGATCGACAGGTCCGTTGCTTTTTCGATATTGATATCCGTATAGTTTACCGAAACGGCTGTCACCTGATCGGCCATTTTAATGGTTATCCTTCGGGCAACAGGGCTTCCCGGCGTATAGTCCTCATAGAGCGCCTGATAAATTTCTCCGTGATCCGCTCCCTTGCGGACAAGTTTTACCGGTTGTCCGTTTTGTGCAAACCAGATCGACTGCGAATCACCGCCGGGCGCGGTCATATCCACGCGCATCAAGGAATCTTCCATGAATCGTCTATAAGATAAATTTTTCCCGGGCAAACGCGGATACGCGCCGGAAAAAATCATGACGAGATCTTCGATGTTGAACGCCCAGGGTAAAAAACGGGCCAGATTTTCAGCGGAGGGTTTTCCTGAATAAAACTCGCCTCTTGACGGGATAAATATTCTCATCTCGTCAGGCGTTGCGGTCAGAAAAAAATCGGGGGTCCCGATTACCGGCAGCATTTCCAGACGAAGCCAGGAAGGTTTCTGCAAAATCAATGCAACCCGGACCGGATAATTGCCCTGCGCCGTGATCAAGTCTATCCGCGCGACGGCGACAATTCGGTCCCCTTCATCAATTGTCCGGGAAATCATCTCTGAAGATTCTCCGGAAAGCCCGCCGTTTCCGGCAACATTTTTCCCGGCACAGCCGGCAACCAGCATCGAAAACGTCAGTACCATGATGATTTGCCGACTTAAAAAACATCGATTCAGCATATCAGAAACGCTTCCCGTAAAAATCCGACGCAGGCGGCCCGCTATTTTTTGTTGAGCAGATTGTCGATTTTCTTTTTCAGCGCGCCATTGTCCGGATCAATTTTTTCGGCCTTCCGGTAATAGTCCAGAGCCTCTTTATCCCGGCCGATTTTTAAATAAACATCTCCCAGATGCTCCATAATATTGGCATCATTGGGCTGCAAATCCAACGCTCTCCGGATGTGCTGCAATGCGCTGTCGTACTGATCTTTTTTAAAATACACCCATCCCAGCGAATCCAGAATATAGCCGTTGTCTGGTTTGATCTTGAGAGCCTGAAGGATCATTTGCTCGGCCGCGTCCAGATTCATGCCGCGATCGGCATAGGAATAACCGATGAAATTAAGCGCGTCCGCGTTTTGCGGATCAATGTCCAGCACTTTTTCCATGGACTTGATGCTTTCCTCAAAGCGGTTCGTTTTCTCAAGAATGGACCCTAAAACGTAATGCAGATCCGCATTGCGGGGAAAGCGTGCCATGCCTTCAACGACGGTTTTTTCCGCGGCAGCCAGGTCTTTTTTCTCTTCATACAATGATGACAGATAGAGATACTGCAGGGCCTGATCGGCTTTCTTTTGAATAGACCGGGTGATCAATCCGATGGCGTCATCCAGTTTGCCCTCTTTCTTAAGAATCATGGCCGCGTGAACCTGGGCGCTGGCATATAATTCAAATCCCGGTGAAACTTTCTGATAAGCCGCCCGCGCCGCTCCCAGATCGCCCTTTTGCTCCAACGCATTGGCGAGAAGGTAGTTCAATTTGTCGTCAGCGGGCGTTTTCTCCAGCAGCAAAGAAAATTGAGCGGCCGCTGCGTCAAACCGGCGCATATCGTAAAATAAAAGTCCCAACGCCGTGCGCACTTCCCTGTTGGCGGGACTCATCTTCAAAATTTCCTGAAACTCTTTTTCCGCTCGGGCCTCCTGATTTGTTTTAACCAGCAGTTCCGCAATCTTCATGCGAAAACCGATCCGGGCGGGATTGATTTCCAGATAGCTGCGATAAACACCAATGGCCTCGTCATATTTTTTCTGATCTTCGTAAAGCGCGGCCAGACCCAGCCAGGCTGCTTCAAACTCCGGTCCTTGCACCGTAATCTTTTGAAAGAGCGCTTCCGCCTCGGCTGGACGCTCCATCTGGACCAGTGTTCTCGCGTAATAATACATGCCGATAATGTTATCGGAATCTATTTCCAGTAATTTTTTATAGGCCCGCTCGGCCGAATCATACTTTTTTTCCTGGGCATAAATGGTCGCCAGATACAAATAAGCAACCGGATTTTGGGGATCCAGATCTATGATGGTCTGATATTCCCGGATCGCCTTATCATATTCATGCAGGTTAAAATATAAACCGCCCATGATCGAACGCAGTTCGCTGTTACCGGGATTTTTAGCCAGGGCGGATTCCCCCAGCGGCAAAGCCAGATCGGCATTATTATTTTCAACGTACAGCGAAACCAGTTCGGTCGTCAAATAAGGCGAATCGGGATGAATGGCGAGCGCCTGTTTCAGTTGCTCGATGGCGCCGGTCAGATCGCCATCCAGCCGGGACAGCACGGAGAGTGAATAATAATAAGCCGCCTGCCCGGAATAGGAATCCGGAATAGACGGATACGATAACGGCCGACCCGACGGCAAAAAAGCGCAGCCGCCGAGTATCGCGCAAAAAAGAAATCCGCAAAGCCATGGTATGATGAGTGTTTTTTGCATAACGTACCGTTACTCTCAATTTTTACAAAAGCGTGTGAGCCTTCAGGAAATCCCTGCCGGCGCATTCTTCTTCAACAGCTTTGAAACCGGAACAATCGAAACGCCTTTTTCCTGAAAAATTTTACTGGCGTCTCTGATCGCCCGGATCGTTTCAGGATAAGGGTGACCGATCACAATCAGCGGGGCGTCCCCGGCCGGTGTCGCCGCCACATCCATCAGAATCTGATAAATCTTCGAATAATCACGCTCATTATCCAGAAAAACTCTGCGCGACGCAACCGTCAAATGAACTTTCCCGGAAGCGGCCAGGGTTTTTGAGAAAGAGGTCGTTCGTGAATCAATGAAAAATAAATTATTTTTCTTCAACTGCTGAAAAACCATCAGCAGCTTTTCTTCGTCGGCCATGAATTTCGAGCCCATATGGTTGTTGACGCCGGAAGCATGGGGAACCGACGCCAGGTTTTTGCCCATTTGGAAAATAATTTCCTCCGGATTCATTTCCGTAAAAAGAGCGCCGCTGCCGGGTTTTTCCCTCGGATAGGAAAGCGGCTCCATGGGCAGATGCAACAGGACTTCACGATGGGCTTCATGCAGCGTTTCCGCCGCTTCGCGCGAATGGGCCAGAAGCGGCAGGATGGCAAAGGTAATATCCGCGTCAATGCTTAAAAGTTCCCGCACCGGAGTCATGTCGCGGCCGATGTCGTCAATGATAATGGCCGCCTGCCTTACGGACAAGCGCGGCAAAACGGCTTTGGCAACAGCCTTTTCTTTTGCCGGAACCGAAACCGGCGTCTTTGCCTTCCCGGCGGTTTTCGGCTTAGACTGCGCCGCTTGCTTCTTTTGCGGGGCCTGCGGCCGGACATCAACCGGTTCGTCCGGATGAAACAGGATGATATAACCGATAGCGGCGAGGGATAAAACAATCAGCGCACTGACCATCACCGTCAAATATTTATTTTTATTCTTCTTTTTCATAGACGGCAAAAACCGCTCTCCCGCGGAAACGGCATCAGTTCGCCATATTCTTTTTCATAATCTGCCAGCTTTTTAAAATATCAACGGCCGTCCTGATCTGATTGTCCTTGTCCAGATCCGTCATTTCCCGGGGGCCTTCCGCTTTATTTTCATCAAGCTGTTTACCGTTCTCTTTTGCCGATTTGATATGTCCCTTGAGGTCCTTTTCCCGGAGTCTTTCCTCCAGAGGGTCCTCTGACTCCTCTGACGGTTTCACCAGCTTAACGATAATGTCCGGTTTAATCCCCTCGGCCTGAATAGATCTCCCACTGGGGGTATAATAACGCGCCGTCGTTAATTTCAGCGCGGAACCGTCTTCCAGAGGAATGACCGTCTGCACGGACGCCTTGCCGAAGGTCTGCGTCCCGATAATCAGCGCCCGTCCGTTGTCCTGCAGCGCGCCGGCCACAATTTCCGCCGCGCTTGCCGTGCCTTCATTCACCAGAACGACGATGGGAACGGTGACGTCCTGATCGCCGTTATCCCGCGCCGTCGCTCTGGTTTCCATACTTTTCGTGCGGCCGCGCGTGGAAACAATGACGCCCGCCTTCAGAAACACGTCGGACACTTCAATGGCCTGATTGAGAAGCCCGCCCGGATCATTTCTCAGATCCAGCACCAGTCCCTTCATGGGTTTTGCTTTAGCGCTCATTTCGCCCAGCGCTTTGCGCAGATCCGAGGCGGTCTTTTCCTGGAAGGACGCAATGCGGATATAGCCGATATGGCCGTCGAATGTTTTCGTTTTGACGCTTTTGACCTGAATAATAGCCCGGGTCAAAACAATGTCTTTGGGCTGCGTCATCTTCTCTCGCATAATGGTGATCGTCACTTTAGTGTTTTTCGGACCGCGCAGCTTTTTCACGGCTTCAACCATGGTAATATCTTTTGTGGATTTACCGTCGATCTTGATGATCTGATCGCCGGATTTCACACCGGCCTTGTCCGCCGGCGTATCTTCAATCGGAGATACAACGGTCAACACATCTTTCAGAATGGTAATTTCGATGCCGACTCCGCCAAAATGTCCCTGTGTTTCCACCTCCAGTTCTTTATAAAGCTCGGGGGTCATAAACGCGCTGTGGGGATCGAGAGATTTCATCATGCCGTTAATGGCGCCCTGAATGAGCATGGAGGAATCAACCTCTTCCACATAATTTTTCTGCACCATATCCAGAACTTCAGTGAATGTTTTAATCTCTTTATAAATATTCTTGTCCCGCGTGGCGGCCCTGCCGCTGGAAACCGTCCCGTAAACGGCCATCACAATAAGAACAATGATGAATACCGGCCACTTACCAAATATATTTTTCATGCCGCGCCTCTCTGCAAACAGGATATTTAGTTAAATTATAAAATGATAAACATGCAGAAGAGTATATACCACGACTTCTGCTATTTTCCAGATATTTCAGCAATCAGGAGAGAAAGAATACTTAAAAAAAACGGGGCGCGGGAAAACCGGCCGACGTGCTATTCAATCAACCAGGTTGTCCGGCCCGCCAAATCCTTCAACGTAATGTTCTGCGAAGCCAGTTCCTTGCGAATATCATCCGCCCGCTGCCAGTCTTTGTCTTCGCGGGCTTTTTGCCGCTCCAGAATCAGGGCCTCTATTTTGGCAATATCCAGACCGCGCTTCCCCGCTTCAATCTCGCGGTCGCAATGAAAGAAACTGTCGGCATCAGACTGAAAAACACCCAGCACATTGCCAAAATGATCAAAAACGGCTGCCGCGGTCTCCAAAATGGTTTGTTTTGTTGATGCGGGCATCTTCTTTTCCGCAGTGGTAACATGATTGACCAGTCGGGCAGCATCAAAAACATATCCCAGAGCCTGCGCCGTATTGAAATCATCGTCGAGCGCGGCGTCAAATTTATCCTTCAATCCATTTAATTTATTAACATACTCATGATGCACCGGTTGAAGATTTCCCGGGCACTGAGAACCAAGATTCGCCCGTGTTTCTTGCATCAGTTGCAGGGCGGTATAGCAACGGATCAGCGCCGTCCGGGCCTCTTTGAGAGACGCATCCGAATAATCCACCGGGCTTCTGTAATGACTCTGAAGCATAAACAGGCGCAAGGCTTCCGGATGGTATTGTTTAATGATCTCGCGTATCGGAAAAATATTCCCCAGAGACTTGGACATTTTCTCCGCATTGATTTTGACAAAGCCGTTGTGCACCCAGTAATTGGCCGGAGGCCTCCCTGTTGCCGCCTGGGATTGTGCAATTTCATTTTCGTGGTGCGGGAAAATCAGGTCTTCGCCGCCGCCGTGGATATCAAAGGTCTCGCCCAGATAGCGCCGGCTCATGGCTGAACACTCAATATGCCAGCCCGGTCTGCCTTTGCCCCACGGACTGGCCCAGAAAGGCTCGCCTTCCTTGCTCTTTTTCCAAAGGACAAAATCCAGCGGGTTTCTTTTTTTGTCATTCACATCCACGCGGGCGCCGGCCATCATCTCATTAAGCTTCCGCCCCGACAATCCGCCGTAGGCGGGAAAGTTGTTCACCGCAAAAAACACATCGCCGTCCACGGAATAGGCAACACCTTTTTCTTCCAGGGTGGCAATCAGCGCAATCATGTCTTCCATGTGCTCCGTGGCGCGCGGCGTCGCCGTGGGCGTCAGAACATTCAGCGCCGCCATATCTTCGTCATGCAGCTTGATATACCGCGAGGCGATCTCGGCAATGCCGACGCCTTCCCGGTTCGCCCGGTCAATGATCTTATCGTCAATATCGGTAAAATTTTTCACATACGTCACGTCGTAGCCGCGCGCCTTGAAATGCCGGAAAATGACGTCGAACACCACCGCGGCGCGGGCATGACCGACATGACAGACATCATAAGCCGTGATGCCGCATACATACATGCCGACAGCGCCTTCGCGGATCGGCTGCAGCGTTTCTTTTTGTCTTGTTTTCGTATTAAAAACTTTTTGAGACATATTTTTCAACCTTCATCAGGGATACAGCGGAAGCACGGGCAGACCGGTCTCTTCGGCCAGAGAGCAGATCAGATTCATGTTCTGCACGGCCTGCCCGGCGGCGCCCTTAATCAGATTGTCTATGGCCGAAATAATAATCACCCGGTTGGTCCGCGGATCGCAGGCCAGGCCGATATCGCAGTAATTCGAGCCGCAGACGGACGAAATATTCGGATACATCCCGGCGGGGCAGACCCGCACGAATTTTTCCGCGGCATAAAAAGACGCATACAAGGCATGAAGATCGGCGAGTGTGACGTCTTTCGCAAGCGTCGCGTAAATCGTACTCAGGATGCCCCTTTTCACCGGCAGCAAATGCGGCGTAAAGGAAATCGCGAATTTTGCACCGGCCAGAGCAGTCAACTCCTGCTCGATTTCCGGCGTATGCCGGTGCTTGCCGACTTTATAGGCTTTAAATCCGCCGTCAACTTCGCAAAAGAGCGAGCCGACCACCGGGTCCCTTCCCGCGCCGCTCACGCCGGAGGCTGAATCGGCAATAATCGTGGAAACATCCACAAGCTGATTTTTCAACGCGGGCGCCAGTCCCAGGATGATGCTGGTCGGATAACAGCCCGGATTGGCAATCAGCCGGGATTTTTTGATATCCTGCCGGTAAAGCTCAGGAAGGCCATAGACCGCCTGCCCGAAAAGATCGGCGCTTGCGTGTTTGGCGTACCATTTTTCGTAAGTGGCCTGATCCCGCAAACGGTAGTCGGCGGAAAGATCGATTACTTTCTTCCCCGCTTTGATAAAAACGGGGGCGATGTCCATGGAAACACCGTGCGGCAGAGCCAGAAAAACCACATCACAGCGCCCGGCAATCTCGTCAGGCGTGGCGTTGGAATATTTCATGGATGTTAAACCGGAAAGCGACGGATAAACCTCCGCCACCGGCACCCCGTTATAGCGCCTGGATGTAACAGCCGCCAACTCCACCCGGGGGTGCCCCGATAAAATCCTGATAAGTTCCTGCCCCGTGTAGCCGCTGGCGCCGAAAATTGCTGTTTGAATGGTCATAAAAAACTCCAAAAAAAAGGGAGGCCTGAAAGCCCCCCTGGATGATTAGCGTTTGGAGAATTGGAATTTCTTGCGGGCTCCCGGTTGTCCGTATTTCTTTCTTTCGACCACACGGGCATCGCGCGTCAAGAACCCCGCTTTTTTCAGGATGGGGCGCAACTCGGCGTCGTACTCCTGAAGCACTTTGGAAATGCCATGTTTGACCGCTCCGGCCTGACCGGCAACGCCGCCACCGCGGACATTCACATAAAAATCGAACTGATCCTTCTTGCCGGTGATTTCCAGAGGCTGCCGAATAATCATTTTCAGACTGGGGCGTGTAAAATATTCCTCATAGTTTCTCTTATTCACCACGATAGCGCCGCTGCCTGATTTCATATAAACACGGGCAATCGCGCTCTTTCTTTTACCGGTTGCATAAAAACGTTCTACAGTCATGATCTCTCCCAAATAAAATATGATCGATAATAGCCCGAAACCCGATTAAACCGCCAATGCTTTTGGACACTGGGCTTCATGCGGATGGGCGTTTCCACTATAAACCTTCAATTTCTTGAGCATTTTTTTGCCAAGATTATTTTTCGGCATCATTCCGGCCACGGCGATGCGGATGAGATTTTCCGGTTTTTCCGCCAGCATCTTGCCGGCCGCCGTCTCTCTTAATCCTCCCGGATAACCGGAGTAGGAGTAATAAATTTTATCCGTGAGTTTCTTGCCGGTCAGGGTAATCTTTTCGGCATTCACCACCACGATAAAATCGCCGGTATCGACATGCGGGGTATAAATCGCTTTGTGTTTGCCCCGAAGGCGCAGGGCGATTTCACTGGCCAGCCTTCCCAATACTTTGCCGGACGCATCGACCACGTACCAGTCCTGTTTTGTCTCTTCTGCCTTCGCTGAAAATGTTTTCATAATAAACCGCCACTTAGTTAAAAATTTAAAGGTGGAAGCTATTCAATTACCGCTGGTTTGTCAAGGAAAATATTTAAACCGTGTAAAGATTTGATTCCGGCAAGCCTGGCTCATGGCAACCCCTCTATTTCATTTTTGATTTTATCTTCATTTTGTCGCCGACCACCATAAAGTCCTCTTTTCCAAGATGATGGATCGTCCGCGGGCTTTTCACCCCGGGTTCAATCCATGTTTTGACAACTCCGACAACAAAAAACAATATTTTTCAACAAGTTCCGTATCAGCCACCCGGCACTCCAGATTTGCATAGCACTGACCGCCGACATGAGCGTCGGCATCCGAAACACTGACTAATTTACCCAGCTCATTCAAAGACACCGAAGGCAAACCTGACCCTCATTAGATTTTGATTCCCGAACTTTAACCGACTATGATTGATACTTGCCGATTTTCCAAACACCTTTTTCGCGGAAAGCAGGAATTGTCTGCCGGCGAGCCGCGTTGATTAACGTGTTAATTGATTTTTTATGGACCCTGGCAAAATCCGCAAGGGTGATTATTTTATCGCCCCGGAGATAGGCAATTCTTTTATGCAGTGATTCCATCAAAGACAGAGAAATGATTGCTTCCATGGTTTTGGTTTTTTTTGAATCCTGATACTCACCGAACGCCCGACAATAAGACTGTTTTTCTTTATCGCGGATCATGAGGGTTGGAAATCCAAAATGCCCGAGCTGACAATTGATGAGAACCCGACCCATTCTGCCGTTGCCGTCACAGAACGGATGAATCGTTTCAAAATCCAGATGGAACCTGGCAATTTTGTCGGTAAAGTAACTGATCTGATCGGCATAATATTCCGAAAGAATTGACGAGGTCATTTCTTCCACATGCTCCGGCGTCGGCGCAATATGCGTGCTGACGCGCACGTATTCGCCCTTTTTACGGAAACGTCCGGCGATATCATCTTTGATGTTTCCCATAAGCATTTTATGCAAAAGGAGAATCCCTTCCATCGAAAGCAGAGCATCGACGGATCGCCCCCGGACATATTCCATCACCCGCGCCAGATTCTTCGCTTCAAACACTTCCCGCACGGACACCTTGCGGGATACTTCCATCTCCAGCAAAATGCGTTCGGTTTCTTTGAGGGTCAGGGTAGAATTTTCAATGGCATTAGAATTGAAGACACTCTCGGGCAATTCGGACTCATCAATCAGCTTGAGCAAAGACATCTTGCCCTTACTCAACTTATCGTAATCAGTCTTCAGAACCTTGATATATTCTTTTGTCGTATTACTGGTTGCCATGATTGGCACCCTGGCATATTAACGCTTATTTGTCAATTATTCGTTAATTTGATTATAAAATGGCATAAATTAACGCCATCGCGCCGTCCTACCGGCGGAGGCCGGTATCCAGTCCTTTTTTGTCCCCCGGCTAGCGCGGATAGTCCGGCGGGGGACAGAAACGAGGGACAGCACCCTGTCTTTTTAACTTTCGTCGGTGTTTTTCTTTTGTCTTCTTGTGTGTTTCAAATCGCCCCCAATTCTTTCAGGCATTCCTTAATTCCCAGTACGCGCGCGCCACTGCTAATCGGGTAACCGGTATCCGTCATGGGGCATACAACCCAGGCCCGCTCCGGCTTCAGTGCTTTGACTGTGTCAGCAAATCCCCTGGAAAGATGCGGCGTCAGGGAGGCCTTGATCTCAAATGCCAAGCGCCTTTTCCCCCGGACTAAAACAAGATCAATCTCTTCGCCTGATGATGTTCTATAGAAAAAAGGCTGCCATAAGGGTAACGACGCAATAATTTGTTCAATACACCAGCCTTCCCATGATGCTCCGAATACAGGATGCCCGTAAAGCTCTGTCATGCTGTCAATCTCTAAAATGGTGTGTAAAAGCCCGCTGTCACGCAGGTATATCTTGGGAGATTTGACCAGGCGTTTTTTCAGGTTGATCTCAAGAGGCGGCAGAATGCGCACCATGAAGGTCTGCTCCAGAATATCAAGATATTTGCGAACGGTGTTGTGCGATATGTCCATTGATTGACCGATTTTCGAGGCATTAAAAATGCCGCCGTGATAGTGCGTGATCATTTTCCAAAAGCGCGACATGACCGGCATGGGCATGGTAAATCCAAAGGACGGAATGTCGCGGCTCAAATAATCCTGAATCATATCTCTTCGCCATGTTTCGCTTTGCGAGTCTTCCGGCGCGAGAAACGCGGGCGGAAATCCTCCTCGCCACCAATGTTTTTTGAAATCATGATTCTTATCGCTTTTATCGTTCTGAAGTTCAGACCAGGCAAAAGGCGTCAGTTCAATGTAGTGGATACGTCCGGCAAGCGTTTCACCGCCCTGCCTGATAAGATCACGCGATGCGGAACCCAGAATAAGAAATCGCCCCGGACGCCTGTCCTGATCTATTAGCGCTCTTAACAGCGGGAATAGATCAGGCCGTAATTGTACTTCATCTATGCAGATTAATTGCCGGGTGTGTTCTCCAAGAAACAATTCCGCCTCGGCAAGCTTGCGCATGTCTGACGGAAGTTCCAGATCAAGAAAGAGGGCATCTTTATTGTTCTGCAGAACGTGACGGACCAGTGTTGATTTGCCGCACTGACGCGGACCAATCAGGGCTGTAACCGGATTATGTTGCAGAGATTCTTGTATTTCACCGGCTTTATTTCGCTCTATATATCTTTGCATATTGTCACCGACAGTTACAATTTACAAAGGTAGTATCATGAAATATTTCTTTTGTCAGCTAATATTTAAAAGACTTTTTCAGCTTGTTTTCATGCTCTGATAGTTGATATACTAACCATGACCGGTTGTTTTAGGAAGGCGTCATGAAAGACATTGATTCAAATGCGGAAAGTAACCAGCGCATCAGCAGAAGAAAGTTTTGTTGTATGATGGCGGGAACAGTAATCAGTTCAGGATTGCTGCCACCTCTTTTGCAGGCTCGGATTTTGGAAACGAAGCCCGAAGAAGATATCTTTGCTTTTATGCATTGCACGATGGGCAAGTTTGACAGGATTTCGTATCAGCAGATTATCGGCGCGGCCAATGCTTTCAAGGAAGGCGATCAGATTCTCGGCGTCGCCGCAGTCGATGAAGCGGTGCGTGCAAAAGCGCGTCGGCTTTTATCCAACACCCGCGTTGGCGACATTCTGAAACAACCTTTATTTGATGATAATCTGTATTCCCGCCTGCTCGAAAATCTCTCTCCCGAAGCGGTCAAGAAAACCAGCTGCATGACGGTTGGCGAGCTGAAAAACTTCCTGCTTTCCCGCGATGAATCAGAAATTCAGCCGATTCTTGACGGTTTGTGCAGTGATGTTGTCGGGTGCGTGGTCAAGATTATGTCCAACGATGAACTCATCGCCGTCGGACGCAAAATATTTAATCCTCTGGCCGGAACGAATATCGGCGCGAAAGGATATATGGGCGCCCGCATCCAGCCGAATTCTCCGACAGATCATCCCGATGATGTTCTCTGGCAGATCTTTTCCGGATGGTCCTACGCAACCGGCGATGTTGTGCTGGGTGTCAATCCGGTCAGCAGCGAGCCTCAATCCGTTGCCGCTCTGGAGAGCGCGCTGGAAGACCTCCGCCGTACTTTCGGTATTGAGGATATTATTCCCCACAGTGTCCTGGCGCATATCGATATTCAGGCGGCGGTGGAAAAACAGCAGCCCGATACGACGGGCGTGTGGTTTCAAAGCCTGGCCGGCTCCGACAAGGCCAACGCGACATTTGATCTCTCTCTGGAAAAGATGCTTCAATACGCCGCGCAAAGGTCAGGTCAATATGGATTTTATTTTGAAACCGGCCAGGGAGCGGATTTTACCAACGGCAGTGGCCAGGGAACGGATATGGTTATCCATGAATCGCGCAAGTATGGTTTTGCCCGCCTGTTGAAAATGAAGGTCGCCGAAAGCCAGCAGAGGGCGGGCCGCGTTCCCGCTCCGTGGGTGCATGTGAACGATGTGGCCGGATTTATCGGGCCGGAAGTGTTTCGCACCCGCGAGCAACTTGTACGCTGTTGCCTGGAAGATATCGTGATGGGCAAACTCCACGGCCTGACGATCGGCCTTGATATTTGCTCGACGCTGCACATGGATGTCTCGCTTGACGATCTGAACTGGTGTCAGGATCAGGTGATGCCCGCCAATCCGGCTTATCTGATGGCCCTGCCCACCAAGAACGATCCCATGCTGGGGTATCTGACGACGGCTTATCAGGATCATGTGCGCCTTCGCGAAAAGTTCGGATACAAGGTTAATGACAAAATGTGGAAGTTCTTCCAGCGGCTAGGCGTGATTGATGCTGACGGACGACCCACGTCCCATTTTGGAGAGCCCCTGTGGGTATGGTATCAATTCCGGCGCGCCAAAGGCGATAAGCGCTCGAAGGCTGAAATCAACCGCGAGGGAAAACAAAAGATGAAGGAAGTCCGCGCCCACGGCGTTTATCTGGCGGAAGGATTTGACGGTCAGATATGGAAAATGGAGCCGGGGCTTGATCGCGAGATTCGCGACCTGTATGCGGACGCGAAGAAATCCATCTGGGTAGAACTTGAGCCCTCTTTTGTCGCAGCGATCCCTGACGCGGTTCCCCTGAAAACCCGCTCAGCGGATCGAACCGATTATATTCTGCACCCGCAAACAGGTGAAGTACTGGACAATCTCTCACTCCTTGCGCTGAAAGATTTAAAGGCAAAAAGAAAAGAGCCGGGCCATGTGCAAATTGTTATATCGGACGGCCTGAATGCCCACGCCATCATGGATCAGGGGCATCTGGCGCCGTATCTTTCCGCCCTGAATAATAATCTGCACAAGTATCATTTAAAGTCTGCTCCGGAGATTCTGGTCATTAAGAGCGGTCGGGTCCGGGTCGGATACCGCATTGGAGAAATTCTGTTTGGAGATTTGCCGGACACAAAGGAGCACCGGGCGATCATTCATATCATCGGCGAGCGCCCCGGCACCATGCATCACACTTTTTCCGCCTATATTTCCGCGCCCGGCGCAGGCGTCTGGAAAAAGGCCGGCATCGATCACGACATCACCCGGGTGGTTTCGGGAATTGCCGATACGGCGCTGAAACCGGAAAGGGCCGCGCGGGAGACGGTAAAAATTATCGATCAGCTCTGGAAGGGATGAATGGTGAATAGTGGATGGTGGATGGTGCAGGCGATTACCGGCTGTCCGTTAAAAACCAACCGCGCCCAGTCCGGCCAGCGATAGTTTCAGGATGATTCGTTCATCGTCATGCGTCTTGGTGTAATCCACGCCCACGCCCCAGCATTGCTCCGTATAGGCCAGTCCGACCGTGCTTTCGATCGTTCTGTCGTTAAACTGATCCAGCCGGACAACAAATTTACCGCTCAGGCGTTCCGTAATGGCCGCTTTCAGGTCCATGTTAATCTCTTCGACGGAATCCAGCGTATAGCGGTAGCCGAACGTCAACCGGTCGCCGCGCCAGTCGCTGACCCCCAGGTCATAATTCATTTCTTTCCAGCCGGTATAAGGGTTATATTTGTTGCGGGCCGCAAGGAAAACGTTGGGATGCGGCCTCAGGTCAAGTTCCATCCCGACATCCGACATGGGCCGCCTGTCGGCCGCGGAGCCGGTCATATCTCTTTTAGCTTCGTTGATGTCGTACACCTGAAACAGTTTAAAGCGTAACAGTTCAAGATAACTGCCTGCGCCGGTTTTATCTTTCAGGCGGGCGGTGACCGTATTGGTCAGCGACCAGGCCGCCGCGTTTTGCTCCATTAAATTGGCATTGCCGATATCCGAAGCCAGGGAATTATCTAAAAACGAACTGACCCATGGCAGATAATCGGGAAGATTGTCCTGCCGGATGGAGGGGATGTAGGAATAGAAAATTTCCGGCTTGATTTCATGCCGGATCTTTTCCCAGTTGCGGATATTGACGTTAAACACACGAGAAAGCCGGCTGCTCACGGCCAGGCCGGCATTAACAACCGTCCGGTCACCGCTGCGATTGTCGGCATTGGCCTGATCATCGTCGCGGTTCCAGTAAAGCTCCCGCACGGTTATCTGCGGCGTAATTTTCGCGTACTGTGAAAGGTTAAAAGGCAGCGAGAGCGTCGGCGCAATCTCGGCATAATGGCCCTTTTGTCCTTCGCCCCGGTAAAAATAATCATAGGCGCCCGTAAAATCAAAATACACCGGCGTTGCAAAAAGCGGCTGTTTGATGCCGTTGACAACAATTTCCGGATACTGCTGCAGTGTCCGGTCGTTATTCATCGTCGAAAAATCGTCCGTGGATCTGACGCGGGCCATCAGGGTGTAGTTATCCCATCCCTTGAACAGGCGGACGGTCGATTCCAGATAGGGCAGAGACTCGTTTCCCTGGAAAGGGACCCTCCGGAACGGATCTTCCTCCGAAGCGGCATAATTTGTCAGATAATAATTATGAGAGTTGAAATCACGAAAATACCAGGAATCGGAAACACGGCGCACATCCGCCCGGACATAAAACTGCGGATCAAAAGTCGTCTGATGGTTGAAATAATAAGACCAGCGCCGGTGCATCCCCTGCCAGTCACGGGGCAGACCGGCATCGCCTTGCTCGATGACGTGTTTATTGTCCTCCATGTAATCGCCATACAGAGTGCCGAAAGACTTGCCGCCCGCGAAATAGCGGAATTCCAGGCCTTCCTTGAAGCCTCTTTTTTCAATGTAACGCGAATAAAACGTCGCATCCATCTGCGGCGAAATGGCCCAGAAGAAAGGAACCTCCACATCAAGGCCATCCTTATCTCTTGAATAGGAAAGCTGGGGAAACAGAAATCCCGATTGACGTTTGGTTTTTGCGGGGAACGGAATAAACGGCGCATAAAGGACGGGAACGCCTTTGGCCAGCATCCGGCCGTTTTTCATCAGACCATACCCCTCCAGAGTGACCTTCATCGAACTTCCGGCAATTTCCCAGGCTGGATCATCGCCATCGCAGGTCGTGGCAACCGGTTTTTCAATAAAGTAGGTATTCTCGCCGGTTTTCTCGATTTTGCTTCCTTTAATATAGAAATGATTGCGCGCGTAAAAGGCTTTGGAATTGTAAGCAACGCCGGTTTTGTCTTCCACGTTCACGACGATTTTATCGCCCTGCAGGGTGTCCCGGGCCATCTTCAGCATGGCATCGCCCTGCGCAGTGGCCAGATTCTTTTGTCGATCATACTCGGCGGTTGCCGCGGTCAACACCCCGTCGCCGTAAGTAATGACCACGTTGCCCTCGGCAAGATACAGATCGCGTTCGTTATCGTAGGACATGTTGTCTGCTTCGATCTTCACCGGCGCGTCCGGAGGCACGGCAATGTCCTGAGCCATCACGCCGCCGCATAAAAACAAACAGACGGTTATCGCCAGAAGAACGATTCCGGAATCATGTTTCAATTTGATCAGCAAAACCCTCAACCCTGCTCTTTATTTTATCGCGTTACCCCTTACCACAAGAATGCAAATGATGAAATGCCTGTTTTATTTCTCCGGCAAGATAGAATGAACCGGCGGCGCATATCATATCGCGGTCCTCCGCCATCTCCAGGGCCTGCCGGACGGCCTGCCCGACGCTGTCCACGGCTTTGGACCGGCAACCCAGGTCTTTCATCACGCCCGCCAGTTGCCGCGGGGAAACGGCCCGCCCCGTCATAAGCGGCGGCAGAATCGTGATGGAAGCCATCGGCGCCATTTTTTGCAGCATCTTCGGGTAATCTTTATCCGCCAGCGCCGCGAAGATCAGGATCAATCGCCGCCGGGGAAAATCTTTTTGCAGCGCACGGGACAAAGCACTGATACCGGAAGGATTATGCGCGCCGTCGAGCAGGAAAAGCGGGCGGGCGGAAAGAATTTCCATCCGGGCTTCCCAGCGCGTTTTTTTCAATCCGGCATGAATCGCGGCATCGCCAATCACCCGGCCGCTTGTTTCAACGATTTCCAGGGCGGCCAGCACCAGCGCGGCATTGGACAACTGATGCCCGCCCGTCAGAGCAATCTCCAGGCCGCTTAAATGCCTGCGGATTCCCCGGTAGTCGGCCAGACCGTTTGCGCGTCCGGTCATCTTAAAATCCGTTCCCAGCCGGTAAAGCGCGGATTTTTTTTGACGGCAGACGGATGTCAGCGTCCGCACAACCTTCGGTTGGGTCACTCCGGTAACGCAGACCCCCGCGGGCTTGATAATCCCAGCTTTCTCCCCGGCAATCGCCGTCAGCGTCCCGCCCAGATAAGCCGTGTGCTCCAGCCCGATATTGGTGATGACCGAAACCAGCGGCGCACAGATATTGGTCGCATCCAGCCTGCCGCCCAAGCCCACTTCCATTACCGCAATATCAACCTGCTGCCTTTGAAAGTAAATAAACGCCGCCGCGGTCAGGACTTCAAAATAGGTCACCGGTTGAACCACCTGACGATGGATTTCCGCAAGAATGCCGTTGAATGTCTGAAGGGGAATTTTTTTGCCGTTGACGGCAATGCGCTCCCGCACATCAACCAGATGCGGCGAGGTATATCGTCCCACCCGGCAGCCTGCCTCTTTCAGGATCGAGGCGGCCATGGCGGCGCTTGACCCTTTGCCGTTGGTACCGCCGATCAGGATGGTTTGATAGTTGTTTTGCGGATTGCCGAACCGCGCCAGAAGCGCCGTGACCGCCTCCAGACCAAAATGCATGACGTCAACATTCAGGCCGGCAAGATAGGCGTCGGAATTAAATTTCTTCATAAAGGCGCCGGTTCATTAAATTCGGATCACCTGACCATCTTCGGTGATGTGGATTTTGTGATCCTGAAGCGCCATGACTTCACGGCAGATGGACTCGGCATACTGGGGCTTCATGTGATAAAGATAAATCTCAGGTTTTGCGCCTTTGAGCTTTTTCAGTTCCGCCGCCAGCGTCAGCGTTGTGAGGTGCCCGGTTTTATCCGCGATACTTTGCATATCGCCGGGCAGAGACGTTTCCACAAAGACCGCTTTCAAATGCTTTGTCTTCCGGGCGGCTTCCCAGGCGTCTTCGGTGGGCCCCGTATCCCCCATGAAAAGAACGGCTTTGCCTTTCGACTCTATGACAAATCCCAGGGTTTCTATCGTATGATGAACGCCAATCGCCTTTACCTGAAAATCACCCAGCATTTTTTTTCTGCCGGGCGTCAAAACCTCGAACTTAATCATCGGCGCTTTGGCGCTGGGAATTCTGGAAAAATCCGGCCAGATCACGCCATTGAGCAAATGGCGGTGGATATTTTCAAGAATGCCTTTGCTGCTGCAGACAATCAGCGGCCTTTCCCGCTTCGCGTAATAAAGATTATCCGCAAGAAACATGATGTCGCGCACATGGTCCAGATGGGCGTGCGTGACAAAAATGAAATCGATCCGGCGTTGTTCTTCCATGGTCAACACCTGCGTCACCGCGCCCGCATCGATCAGAATGTTTTTTTCAAGAAGAAAACTCGTTGTATTGTGATTCGGCAATTGCGACCCGTGGCAACCCAACACGCGTATGTTCATGTAAAGCTCCCCGCCATCCATGATTTTGGAATATTCTTATACCTGAGCTATCATACCTTCGTCAGGCAGGCAATAATTTTATATAATGGTCATCAACAGCGCCGGCCCATCGCCGTTACGCGCACTCTCCGCGGGCCAGAACAGCAACTCATCTGAAAATCATGTTGAATTTAAACGCGATTCATGGTCAAATTCAAAACAGGAGATTCAGAAAAAAGAAAGTTATCACCGGGAGCACGGAAACAACGGGAGGGGAGGACTTATGCCGGATGTCAGCGCTGAAATAACCAGTTATCAGTATGAGTTTCGCGATATCAACGGAGAAAATGCCGCCTTTGTGTATTTGTTTGACGCGCAGGGCAAACTGTTGTGTATGGCTGCGTTTGTGGAAAGAAAAGGTTCTCTCCCCGCCCCCCGGCAAAACTTCAGCGGCACAGTTTTTTTAAGCTTCCACCGCCTGGATCTTTCTTCCGTTATCGATATGCTGCGCAATGAAAAACACGTGATGTTTAACTGGTCGGCAAAAAATTTATCGGCGCAGATTACCACCGGGAAAGAGCCGGTGGGCGAAGAAGAGGACCGGCATATCGCCGCTATCTTTGCCGGCAAAAAGGCGGCCCGCAAAAACACCCGAGGGAAAAAATGAACCCATCCGCCCTGAAGAACCCCTCCCTGGTTTCCATAATCATTCTGATGATCGCGACCTTCTGCTGCCATGCCGTCTGCGCCGAATCCGGACCACAGGTGAAAACCGACAAGGATAGCTACGAGGCGGGTGAAACCGTCCGCGTGATTTTTGACAACGCACCGGGCAGCAGTCATGACTGGATCTGCATTGCAGCGGCGGACGCCCGGGACAATGACGCGGGAGACTACAAGTACCTGCCCGGCGGCGTCAGCAGGGGCGAGCTGACCTTTGACGCTCCCGCACCGGGAAAATACGAAGTAAGGGCCTATTATCATTACAGCCGCAACGGTTATGTCGTCTCCGCCCGCCATAGCTTCTTTGTGGCGGACAAAGCCCCTGTCGCCAGGCCCGCGGCTGTTCCGGAAATGATCAAACCGGTTGAAAATCAGACCATGGAAAGTCCCGCGGAAACCCCTGTTCCCGCGGGCAGCCGGCAATATAACGTCGCTGTTTTTTATTTTACTCCCCTCAGCGTGGATGCCTCGAGCGTCAGCGTCACCGTAACGAATATCCTGGCCAACAATCCGCAAATGCAGTCCTCCTTTGCCATGCTGGGCAAAAAGGATCTTGAAATATTCTTGTCCGGCAACAATCTTCAGCAGAACGACCAGCTCGATAACATCCTCGAAATCGGTGCGAGACTGGGGCTGAATTTCGTCATCGCCGGCAATATTGAAAAAAGGGGAGCAAGCATTATCACCCATTGCATGGTGGTCAGCATGGCCGGGAAAAATATTATCTTTAAGAAACAGTTCACATCAAGAAGCGAGGCCGACCTGATCGACCATGCTTCAAAAATGAGCAGCGCCATCATGAACGCCATCCTGCGCGGCAATGAGTAAAAGTATTTTTATCTCGCAGGATCCCCCATCAGAAAGGAAACAGGTTGATAAAACATCTGAAAATAATCTGCGCGGCATTCTTGATAACAGCCTCGGCGTGCAACGCCGCTGCGGCCAATGACATCAAACCGGTGCGTGAAAAGCTCGGCCGGTATCCTATTAACCTTCAGGAAAGTTCTGTTTCCGGGTTGTCCGCCGGCGGTTTTTTTGCCAATCAATTTTTTGCGGCCTATTCCGGCATCATGTCCGGCGCGGGTATTTTTGCCGGAGGCCCTTATGGCTGCGCCCGCGGCGATCTGTTCAAAGCGTTGAAGGATTGCATGGCCCGTCCTGATTTGCTCACGGACGAGGTTATGACGCAACTGGCAAACAATGCCCGGGATAATTCCCGGCATCAGCGCATTGACCCGGTGGAAAACCTGAAATCAAAAAAAATATTTCTGTTTGGCGGTATGGCCGACAACACGGTCCGGCCTGCCGTGGTGGACAGGGTTTACGACTGGTATCTGGACATGGGCGTCCCGCGGAGCAATATTTCTTATAAAAAGGACCTGATGGCGGGACACGCCATGCCCACGGCCAGCTATGGAAACAAATGCGAAGCAGTCAGCAGCCCGCCCTGGATGAGCGCCTGCAATTATGACGGGGCCGGTGAAGTTTTAAAGCATATTTACGGCAAATTAAACCCGGCCCGGCCCGTAACCCCGGCAAGCGGAAAATTAATTGAATTCGCACAGGGAGAATTTGCCGATCCACCATTATTGAATCCTGATGATTTGGCCGGACAGATCAGCTTGAATGAATTCGGTTATGCCTATGTTCCGCAATCCTGTCTGGACGGCAAGACGTGCAGGATTCATGTTGTGTTTCATGGCTGCCGGCAGGTTTACAATCAGGATCCCGGGGGCGGCAAGCGGGAAAAAAGCGGCTTCAATCCGTTTGGTTTGCAGATGGTCCTCCATGCCGGCTATAATGAATGGGCCAACAGTAATCAGATCATCGTTCTTTATCCCCAGGCACAAAAAAACAAAGTCAACCCCCATGGCTGTTTTGACTGGTGGGGATACCTCGGCGGAGAAAAAAACGCGTATCTGACAAAAGAAGCACCGCAAATAAAGGCCGTGCGCGCCATGATGAAGGCCTTGAGCGGAAAATAACCATACATGCCTGGCCAAATGTGATGTCTTCAGAGATAGACAGGTGGTCGATATCTGCCTGAAGTTATTCAACGAGCAGGGGTTTCATCTCGAAAGTTGACCATGTTTTATCGGTAATAACGCCCGCTAACCCTTCCTCGATTTGAGGATCTTTTGCTCGCCTTCAAAAACACGGGACAGATCCCATTTTTTGCGCGTCTTCCAACTGCCCTGATGGTAGGCATAACTGGCCAGGAGCGGCAGCACGGTCGTGGCTTCGGCATACACCATCTGCTCACAGCTCGAATCGACTTTCCCCCAGGAATTGGCTTCCTTGAGCGTTGAACTGGAGCAGGCGCCGTCGCGGACATCCGCCACGGTAATCTGCACCGCATATTTATGCATGGGCACCTCATGTCCCAGAATTTCGGCGCAGACAACGGTATCCTGCGCGAAATTTTTCGGCGTCCCGCCGCCGATCATCAGCAAACCTGTGGTTCCCGCTTTAATCTTGATCATCGTCAATTCCAGAAAATCCTTGACCGAATCGATGGACAGATGATGATCGGGCCGTTCAACCTGGTGCATGACCAAACCGAAACCGGCGGAACTGTCGGAAAACGCCGGGCAGAAAATCGGCACATGATTTTCGTAAGCCGCCTGAACCAGTGAATCTTTCTTTTTGGAATGTTTCACCAGATATTTGCCCATTTCCGCGATAAATTCACGGGATGAATAGGGACGGGGTTCCAGGGAATCCGCAATCTTCTTGATCGTCCGGTCGCAATGCTGCAAGTCGTCTTCGCTGATGAACGTGTCATAAATCCGGTCGATATAAAGATTCCGCAATAATTTATCATCGATAAACGGCGTGCCTTGATAGTGCCTGAAACCCAGCGCCTCAAAAAAATCCATATCGACAATCGAGGCGCCGGTCGCCACAATCGCGTCCACCATATTGTTCTTCACCAGATCGACATACACCTGCATGCAGCCGGCGGCGCTGGTGGAACCGGCCAGCGTCAAAATCACCGCGCATTTTTTTTCTTTGAGCATCCGGTCGTAAATATCGGCGGCATTGGCCAAATCCCGCGCGGAAAAGGACATCTTCTTCATGGCCTCAATCATGTCCACGGCGTTGATGGCCTTGATATCGATATGTTCAACCGTTTTCTTCAATAAATCTTTCTTCTTCATAAACGAACCGCTCCCTTGTGGTTTTATCTTTTATTTTTTCTGCTCGTAAACCATGGCGTATCAAAAGTCAATCTTTTGCGGTCTGAAGTCAGATGACCGCTCGAAGAACGATTACGGCAGCCGGCCTTCCATCCGCAGCCTGGTGATGATCTGCTGGATGGCCGGCATGGCTTCGGCGGTCGCTTTTTCGCCCTCCATGATCGCTTCATGCCTTTTGGTAAAATCAGTGGAGCTGAAATGTCCCACCTTGGGCCGAATCACGACATCGGCGTTTTTCAGTTGGATCACCGCCATTCTGTTGTTCATAATATCGATCGCCTGCATAATGGTTTCAATGGTGCTGTCTGGCGCGGCGGAGGACAGGACGGCGGATATATCCACGGCAATCACCACATCCGCGCCATAGCGGCGGGCGACATCAACGGCAACCGGACTGACCACGGCTCCATCCACCTGCGTTTTGCCGCCAATGACAACCGGATGGAAGACACCCGGAACCGAACAGCTTGCCCGCACGGCGCGGCCCGTATTGCCACGACCGAATACATTCTCCACGCCGCTCTGAATATCGGTAACCACGGCATAAAAGGGAATCCGGAACTTATCGATGGGCGTTTGTTTCACCTTATGATTCACGAAATTTTCCAGTTTTTCGCCTTTGATAAAACCATTGTCCGGAATCATGTAATCAATCACATCGTCTTTCTGAACCGCTAAGGCAATGGTCTGTAACTGATAGGGATTGTACCCGTAAGCATAAAGACTGCCTACCAGAGAACCGGCGCTGGTACCGACCACCATATGGATGGGAATTTTGTGAGATTCGAGAACCTTCAATACGCCAATATGCGCAAATCCTTTAGACGCACCAGCCCCCAGCACAACGGCAATTTTTGCAGGTTTCAGCGGCGGCTGAGGTGGAACAACAGGCGGTGTTGCCGCGCAGGAAACAAGCAGGAACAAACAGCCGAAAAGGACCGGATACAAAAACTCACGTAAAGGATGAACATGAAACGACATGGCTACGGTGTCCTTGGTTTTCTGTTTCTTGACCGAGGCCTTCCATTTTGGGGTTGGGCCTTTGGTTTTGGTTTGGCATAGATGACCTCTTCTACTGTGTCGGATGCGATCTGAACCGGGGGTGCGTGCAGAGTCTGTTGGTAATAATCGTCCAGCAGCATGGTGATGATCGGCAGTTCATCTTCGGCCTGCGCCAGATTTCGCGCAAGCGGCAGAAAGCGCTGCATCCGTTCCATCTGGATATTGTCGCGGCCGCGCAAACGCGCCTCCAGAAGCGCCGTAATCCTTTCGGCAACAACTCTTTCCAGTTCATCGTCATCCGGCAGCGGACGTTCTTCCATGTGGATACTGTAGAAACGGGCAATATTTTGTATTTTAAATTTTTCCATCTCCGCAACCAGTGAAATGGCGACACCGCTCGATCCCATTCTTCCAGTGCGTCCGGCCCGGTGAATGTAGGCTTCCGGATCTTCCGGCGGTTCATATTGAATAACATGGGACAGATCGGGAATATCAATGCCGCGCGCCGCCACGTCCGTGGCCACCAGAAAGCGCAGCGCACCGCGGCGCACCCGCGCCATCACTTTTTCCCGCGCGTTCTGGGCCAGGTCCGAACTCAGTTCGTCGGCGTCATACCCGAAGCGTTTCAGGACGACGGACAGATAATGAACCGTATCTTTGGTATTGCAGAAAATAATGGCCGAAGCGGGATTCTCAATCTCAATGATCCGCACCAGCGAGCGCTCCTTGCGCATGCCCGGCACAACATAATAAATATGTTCGCTTTCGGCGATATGAACCTCGTTGCCGCTTAAGCTCAACAACTCCGGCTCGCGCAAAAACTGGCCGGCCAGCCTGATCACCTGCGGCGGAAAAGTGGCGGAAAACATGCTGCTCGAAATTTTGCCGACCGGAATGTATTTACGAATTTTGACCATATCGGGATAAAATCCCATGGACAGCATCCGGTCCGCCTCATCAAAAATCAACATTTTCAGATGGTCCAGTGACAGCGTATTTTTGAGCAGATGATCCAGAATACGCCCCGGTGTGCCGACCACCAGCTGGGCGCCGCCGTGAAAAGCCTCCAGTTGAGCATTATAACCAACGCCGCCGTAAACAACAGCTGTTCGCAGCTGGGTCCCCTCCGTCAGCATCAGCGCTTCCCGGGAAACCTGCAGGGCCAGTTCACGGGTGGGAACTAAAACCAGCGCCTGGGCAACATTTTTTGTGAGATCGATTTTCTGCATAATGGGCAGCAGATAAGCGCCTGTTTTACCGCTGCCGGTTCGCGATTGAATCATCACATCGCGGCCGGAAAGCAGATAGGGAATGGATTTGGCCTGCACCGGCACCAAAGAAGGCCAGCCCGCCCGAACGCAGGCCGCCTTGAGTTCGTCCGTAAGGTCTTCCAGACGGACTTCACCGGGATCATTGGCCAAAGGAGCATCCATCCCTTCATCGGAGTTGTTGTCACTCATAAAAACATAAACCTTTCATGGAAAAATTATTTGTCTGTGACATTTAGTTCAGCACGGTCCAAGAATCAAGGGAAAACTTCGTTCCTCATGCCCATGCGCTGTGTGGGAACAAGAAATGAGAAAAGAGCGTGTGGCATCCCCCTCTTCCTCAAGGGGGGTTAGGGGGGATTTTAAAGGAAAAACTTGTAGTTTTTTTCACCCCACCCCTTCTTGAAATAACAAGAAAATCTCTTGACAGTGGCTGATGATTCATATAGTCTGTAGCCAATTCGTCAGGGGCTTAATTGGCCCTGCCCTTTGGAGCGATTCAGGTATTCAAATAAACTAACCGACATTAAATCCGTAGCTGCTTTAAAAATCGTGAGTATCCCCGCGTATTTCTTAAAATAAATGCAGTTAATATCCGCGCATTTCAATATCGGGCATTTACTAATCTATCATGAAGGAAATATTTATGAACATCGAAGACATTAAGAGGCTGCCCATCAGCGAACTCAACAACATGGCCAAGGAACTGGAAGTCCCGGGTGCGAGCGGCATGCGTCGTCAGGATCTGATTTTTGCGATTTTGCAGACCCAGGCGGAACAAAACGGCGTGATCTCCGGCTCCGGCGTTCTGGAAATCCTGCCGGACGGTTTCGGTTTCCTGCGCGCGGTCGATTACAACTACCTGCCCAGCCCGGATGATATTTACATTTCACCATCACAGATCCGCCGCTTTAATTTGCGAACCGGCGACACCATTGCCGGTGAAGTGCGGCCCCCCAAAGAAGGTGAAAAATATTTCGCCCTGTTGAAAGTTGATGAAGTCAACTTTGAAAGCCCCGAATCGGCCCGCGATAAAATCCTTTTTGACAACCTGACCCCTCTTTATCCCCAGGAAAAGCTCAACCTGGAATTTGATCCTGAAAATTTTTCCACACGAACGCTGGATTTATTCGTCCCGATTGGCAAGGGACAGCGCGGCCTGATCGTTTCGCCGCCACGCGCCGGTAAAACCGTCCTTTTACAGGATATCGCCCACAGCATAACGGCCAACCATAAAGAAGTCGTTTTGATGGTACTCCTGATTGACGAACGTCCTGAAGAAGTCACCGACATGCAGCGGAGCGTCAAGGGCGAAGTCATCTCGTCAACCTTTGACGAACCGGCAACACGCCACGTCCAGGTAGCTGAAATGGTTATTGAAAAGGCTAAACGCCTCGTTGAACACAAAAAAGACGTTGTGATTCTGCTCGACTCTATTACCCGTCTGGCACGCGCTTATAACACGGTCGTTCCGCCTTCCGGCAAGGTGCTTTCCGGCGGTGTGGATTCCAATGCCCTGCACAAGCCCAAGCGTTTCTTCGGCGCGGCCCGAAATATCGAAAATGGCGGCAGCTTGACCATCATCTCGACGGCCCTGATTGATACCGGCAGCCGTATGGACGAAGTTATTTTCGAAGAATTCAAGGGAACCGGCAATATGGAACTGCATCTGGATCGCCGCATCGCTGACCGCCGCATCTTCCCGGCCTTCGATCTGATCCGTTCCGGCACACGCAAGGAAGAACTGCTGATCCCCAAAGCCAATCTCAACCGCGTCTGGATTCTGCGCCGTCTGCTGCAGGAAATGAACCCGGTCGATGCGATGGAATTCATCATCGGCAAGATCAGAAAAACGGAAACCAACAAGGAATTTCTGGAATCGATGAATTCATAATCATACGGCGGCTGGAAACCCGTTCATAATTATCTTGAATTTTTACACCACGTATGGAATAAGGCGACAGATCCGCTGTTAAGCTAGCAGAGAACTTTATTAGATATTAAAGAGAGACAAAGCAGGAGGAAGAAGGAAAAATGAAGGAAGGCATTCATCCGGATTACAAAGAAACAACCATCACTTGCGTTTGCGGCAATGTCATTGAAACAAAATCCACCAAAAAAGACATAAAAATCGAAATTTGCTCCAGCTGTCATCCGTTTATGACCGGCAAGCAAAAAATTCTCGATACCGCGGGACGCGTGGAAAAATTCAAGAGAAGATACGCGCCCAAAGCGGAAACCGCCCCGGCGGCAAAGAAAACATCTAAAAAAGCATAGGCCTAACCTGCCGAAAGCAGGCATGGAATTTTGGACTTTGTCCTCATGAGCAACCAATCAGAACTTTTCCGGCATTTATAGTTGCGTCCTCCCGGAACAAAGGAGCGCTATAAATGCGCCTTTTTCCCCAAAACCAGCACGCCATGAAAAACAATACCGGCAAATAAGTTATGGATATACTACGCAATAAACTTCAAGATATCGAACTTCGTTACCGGGAACTTGAAGGGCTGCTCAGTGACCCCGATGTCGTTTCCAGGCAAGGCTCATACCAGAAATATGCCAAAGAGCACTCCGACTTAACGGATCTGGTGGAAATCATCCGCCAGTATGAAAAAATCCAGACGCTCATGGTCGATCATCAGGAGCTCCTTCAGGAAAATGATGAAGAGTTAAGGGCAATGGTCAAGGAAGAAATACCACTCCTGCAGCAGGAACTAGACGATTTGGAAGCAAAAATCACCATTTTACTCCTGCCCAAAGACCCCAACGACGACAAGAACGTTTTTCTGGAAATCCGCGCCGGCACCGGTGGCGATGAAGCAGGGCTGTTTGTCGGCGATTTATTCCGCATGTACGCGCGCTATGCCGAAGCACAGGGATGGCGCGTAGAAATCGTCAGTTCATCACCGGCGGGCGGCATGGGCGGTTTCAAGGAAATCGTCGCCCAGATCGAAGGCCGGGGCGCTTACAGTCGATTGAAATACGAAAGCGGTACGCATCGCGTTCAGCGTGTTCCCGTCACCGAGGCTCAGGGAAGGATTCACACGTCGGCCGTCACGGTGGCCATCATGCCGGAAGTGGAAGATGTGGAGCTGACCATTGACCCGAACGAACTGCGCATCGACGTTTACCGTTCCACCGGCCACGGCGGCCAGAGCGTCAATACAACCGATTCCGCCGTCCGCATCACGCATTTGCCGACCGGCCTGGTCGTGACCTGCCAGGATGAAAAATCCCAGCTCAAAAATAAAGTCAAGGCAATGAAAGTCTTGCGTTCCAGATTACTGGATGCGATGGTGCAGAAGCAAAATGCCGAGCAGGCCCAGACGCGGAAAAGCCAGGTCGGCTCCGGCGACCGGTCCGAACGGATCCGCACCTACAATTTCCCGCAGGGGCGAATCACCGATCACCGCATCAACCTGACCCGCTACGATCTGGACCATTTCATTAACGGAAACATCGGCGCCATGATCGACGCCCTGGCCTCGCACCATCAGGCCGAACTGCTTAACAAACAGGGGCAATAGATATTATTTTCCCGGTTCAAACTGATTTTTGGCCGACCAGAAGGACGGCAGATGGCGTAAAAGATAGATAAGGCTTTTGCGGTGCTGCCAGATACGTCCGCGAAATCGTTTGCGCCAGGCGGGATCGGAATAAAAGCGTTTAACGTGCTCGTTGTAAAGGTGATCAAGCTTTTCTCTGGATTCAATCCCCCGCGGAATAAAAACAAAATTCAGGCAATTCATCAGCCGCCAGTCTTCTTCAAATGTCCCTTCATCGCGAATCACTGACCAGAGCGGCGCACCGGGAAACGGCGTGAACTTGGCCATGTTCATGTCGTCGAGCCCCAGTTCAATAATGAAATCGGATGTCCTCCTGATTGATGCTTCGGTTTCGCCCGGCAGGCCCATCATAAACAGACCTTTGGCGCGCAGGCCCGCCGCCTGAATACGCTGCACGGTATCCCGGATATCATCGAGCGACACGCCGGACTTGTGACGCAAAAGCATGTCCGGATCAGCCGATTCGATGCCCAGCGAGACCATCAGGCAACCGGCGGTTTTCAGCATCTTCAAGAGATCATCATCGGTGTAGCCCACGCGGACGGCGCAGTTGAAGTTCATGCTCAACGGAAAGCGCGCCAGTTTTTCACAAAGCTCCATAATCCGTTTTTTATTGGCGGTAAAAAGATCGTCGTAAATATTGACGTGGCGCACGCCAAACTTATCGCGCAGATGTTTCATATGCTCGTAGATATAGGGCGCCGAGTTGTAGCGAAATCCTTTTCTGAAAACAGAACGGTCACAGTAGGAGCACTGAAACATGCAGCCGCGCGACGTGATCATGGTCGCGCCGTGCGTTTGCGCATAGCTGAAAAGCGGCAGATGATAATCGCGGGGAAAACCGGAAAGTTTTTCATAGGCCGGAAAAGGCAGGGAATCCAGATCGGCGATATGCTCTCTGGGTGCATTGGCCGCGGCAACCCCGGCCTTCCTGTAAATCAGACCGGATATGGCGGCGGGCTCCATCCCCGCGGCAAGTTCACTCATGGTCACCTCGCCTTCGCCGACCACAAAATAATCGAAAGACGGATAAGCGGCGAGCAGCTCCTCGCGAAGCGCGGAAACGTGAACGCCGCCGCAAACAGTGATGATGCCCGGATTTTGTTCTTTCAGTTTTTGCGCAATATCGGCGGCATCGGGAAATGACGATGTGGTGGCCGAAAACCCCGCCATCTGGGGCTGAAAAGCCAGAATCGCCCGGACCTGCTGATTCACATCCACCGGCGCGCCGGGGCCGAGGCAGTCATAAACAAAAACATCGTGTCCTTCCCGAAGCAGAAAGGCCGCAATGGAAAGCATCCCCTGCGGCACCATGCGGTTGGCAATATCCGTAATGTCGCGCTTGCCCGGGAACCAGTTGAACCCGCGCGGGTGAACCAGCGCAATGCGCATTTTTTGTTGAGAGGACGTCATAAGGTTATTTTGTGAGCGCCGTGACCAGCGCCTGCCGGCCGGTTGCATGTTTATTGCCATGGACAATAAAGGCGGACTGCCTCGTCAGCAGCGCCCTGGCCAGACCATAGGCTGATGCCGTCGAAGAGATACCGCAGCACGGCAGATAGTCGTCAATATCCCAACCGTGTTTTTTCCAGGACACTTCATCAATACCGGAAAAACGGAAACCGGGCAAAAGCAGGCGACTGATATTTCGATCCCCACCCCGCGGCAATAATCCGGAGGCCAGCCCTTCACATTGTTGCAAAATATGGCCGTGGGAGTTTTTTCCGATTTCGGCGGGATCGCTGAAAAGCTCGACGGATAATATGTCACCTATTTTCTTTTCACCGTCGCCGCCCAGCAAAAGCCAGGAACTGCCTTCGCCCATCGGGGCGGGGCGGTAGTTGCCGGGTTTTAGATGCATCCGGTCGCGGTATTCGGAAATGGTCGGCGTGAACACATCACAGCCGCCCACCAGCGCCAGTTCAATCTCGCCTACCGCAAGATAACTTTGCGCCAGCCACAGCGCGGATTCAAAGGAGAGCTCTTCTTGTGAAATGGTCAGGATAACCCCTTTCACATTGCAACGCTTCGCCAGAAAGAAAGCAGCGGCATTGCTGACGGAATTAGCAAACTGGTTGGGGCTGGGATAACCGCCGTCATGTTTGAACACCTGCGTGATGAATGGGAGAATCTCATCAATGTTGCCCAGACCGGTGGACAGAAAGATACCAACTTTCTTCCCTTCCCAAACCTCTTTCGGCGCGCTCCGCAAACAGGTTAAAGCGCCGCAGCAGACCAGCTTAATGAAACGACCGGCTCGCCGCATGGGCTGCCCCATCATTTCTTGAACCAGTGCATCGGGATTGAGCGGCAGTTTTGCTTCGTCCCACGCGACATCCTGATCGGGAACAAGCGCAGGCCCGAGGAAACCCGCCGCAATCACCGGCATGGGATGATGGTATTGTGCATTCAAGATGGGATCATTCATTATTTGTCCCCCTTCGGAGGAGGATCAAGGAAGAGGTCAACGCCCGCGACCGCACCACCTCCGTCATTTCGTGACACCTCCGTTAGCGGAGGAGAACTATTTTGTCCCCCCTCGGCGCCGGGGGTGTTTTTCCGGATAATATAACTCGTACAGGTTCCGCCGAAGCCGAAAAACGTGAACAGGTAGGCGCCATCCGCCGCCGGAAGATTGACCTGTGACGGTGCGAAGCCGATTTCCGGATCAATTTCCGCAAATCCGAAACTGCGCGGAATCGTTCCCGCATCCAGACACGAAAGCCACAGGGCGGTTTCGACCGTTCCCGCGGCCCCCAGGCAATGTCCGATGGCGCCTTTCAGGGAAATCACCGGCGGCAGTTTGTCTCCGAATACTTTTGCCAGTCCCCGTCCTTCGGAAAGGTCATTGTCCCCGGTTCCGGTGCCGTGCGCCTTGACCGCAACAATCCGCTGGGGCGGGATCCCGGCCTTGGCCAGACTCTGAGACACCACATTTTGAACCAGCTCACCATTGGTGCCAGCGGAGGTCAGGCTGCTGTTGTCGTTAAAAAGATACCCGCCCGTCAGCATGAAATGATTTTTACCCACAACCCTGCCGGCGCCTTTTTCGAGAATAACACAGGAGGCCGCTTCGCCGATCTGCATGCCGGAGCGCATCTTGCAAAACGGCCGGCACGCCTCCGAATCATATAGCAGCAGACTGGCAAAGCCCT
>CAYOPU010000006.1:0-34873 GCA_964405915.1 uncultured Smithella sp.
AGTAGCCACCCTCGGGCGCCGGTTCAATTATTGCCGTAAATTCTGCCCTCATGATCATCTCCTATTTCTTGTTTTTTGCCGAATAGCGGAAACCCAGGGACGCTGTTTCCTTATTAACTTCCTGCTATTGCTTAGCCCTTTTTACATCATTTTTATACAATCCGAATACCCGTTGCCAGAATCTCTTTGACGAAGTAATCGCTGTCGTTAAAATCTTCCGGGCGGTAGGGCATCGGGGAAATATCACTATTCACCTGCAATGTAATTTTACGGATTTTATTTCTGTCTTCAAATCTGTTTCCAATAAAATCTTTTGAAACAATCGCCAGATCAATATCGCTCCACTCATCATGCTTGCAAGCGGCGTAGGAACCAAATAAAATCGCCTGCTGAACATGAATGCCGATATTTTCCAGTTGCTCAATATAGGATTTGACGGTTTTTTCTGTTTTCCGATCTGCTTTTTGAGCCACGAGTGCATCTCCTTTATCCGTCTTAAATAAACCGTTGCAAATTCTTTGTTGCATCTGCGGGCAAACTGATTCTTCTCGTCGGGATATCTGCCTTCCATATTGAAATCTGAAACCTCACTGAGAAAAAGCAATTGTTCCTCACTCAGCTACAGGTAAATCATTATCTGATTGTATAAGCCAGTATTCGACATGCTTTTCCATGTCTTTTTAATAACATGGCCATGTTATTTGTCAAGGTAAAAACAAAAACAAGGGGACCCTGTTAACCCATCTTTAATAAATTTTGTGGATAACTGATCAGGGAATGTGATCGAATAGGGTAAATACCGAATAAAAACAAAGGTTGTGTGTTTCGAGACAAGTATGGGACATCCTTCAATATATCAATCGGCTGAAAATCTCACCGTGGGCTTTCGTCGGGTCAGGAAGAAAATCGGACTTCCATTTAATTTAACTTTCTCCTTGCATGACGGGGAAAAGCGGTTATTGTCCTGCGGAGGTGCGCTGACGGATAAGTTTTTTTACGAAAACCTCTTCCCGTTCCATTTCCTCAAGCCGGTCCGTGATGTATTTTTTTGCTTCTTCATGCTGGGGAATGAAAATTTTCTCCAGGGCGTTGACGCGCCGCTGTACTTTTTTCAATTCCCGTGACAGCATAATAATCGACTTGGTCATGGTTGCGTATTGCGCTAGAAGCTGAAGCGCTTTTCGTGATTTTTCCCTGGCTTCATCGTAAGAGGCGGTTGTTTGCGTGAGTGTGACGGGGGCACGGGGATCCTTCAGCGCAAGCCGGAAATTCAACAGCTTCAATCCCATGAGTTTGGTGAATTCCGTGTGCAGGAAATAGCTTCTGGGTTCCAGAGAGCTCTGTAAGGTTATAACATCAGAGCCCACATCGACAGCCGCGATCCGATAGGCCGCGTAAAGCCCGTTGATCGCCTGCTGAATTACTTATTATTATAGGACTCTCAGCAGGATATGTCAATGAAACAGGAAGGAACCAAAGAAACGCTGATGTGAAAATCCAATTGGCAAAGGGAAGGTGACCGGAGAGTCGATGAGGGGCGGTGGCGCCCCTCATCGAGTTTGAAGTGTTAAGCGGTTGGCATACTGGTGAAGACGCCGCGCGGGTCAACCTGGGTGCGGATGATCTCCAGGGCTTCGGGTGTGACCAGTTTGGTCTCCGGAATATCGCCTTCGGCTTTGAGAAGCTCGAAGCCGGTCAACTGCTGAGCCAAATCAAAGGTGACGCCGGGGGTCAGGGATTTGACCCGCATGCGCTTGCTGACCGGATGAAAGTCATAGACGCCCCACGGGCTGATGACAGCGGAGGGGCCGTTGCCGATGAGACCGGCTTCCTTACGGGAGTCGCCGCCGGTCAGATGTCCCACGGAGGTAATGAAATCAACCTTCTCCGGGAATTTATCCGGTGTCTGGAGTCCGACCAGGACCATATTGTTCATCAGCGAAGAAAGGTCGTTGTTGCCGCCGCTGCCCGTCAAACGGACCTTGGGATGGTGAAAATCCTTGCCGATCATGTGCGTGTTCACGTTGCCGTACATATCCACCTGTGCAAAGCCTAAAAACCCGATATCCACGTAACCATTATAGCATTGCGCAAAAGAATAGGACATTTCCATAATGGTGGGGGATTTGCGCCAGGTAAAGGGGCAGCCGACCGACCAGGGCATATCACCCTCAATCGGATCCTGACCTCCGGATTCATAGACAATGGTAATATTGGGGGCATGGGTTTTTTTTGCCAGAATTCCCGCCACCATGGGAAGTCCGGTTCCGATATAAACGATCGAATGATCGTGGATCTGCTGCGCTATAATATAAGCCAATGTTTCGAGAGGATTGGCCGGTGCGTTCAAGTCTCGCATGTTTTTCTCCTTTCTTAATAGTAGAGTCCTGAATCATGCTTCAGGGTAAATTCCTCGTAAGAGAAATCAATGTCTTCATTATCGCCTTCGGCGGCCTTTGTCTGGCGACGGGCCTCGGCAATCCACTTTGCCCCTCCCAGCTTTTCGACAAACTCGAATTGATTCTTGACTCCCATAATCCATTCGTCAAGAAATGCCTTGGCGTTTTCATCGTTTGCGGTGGCAAAACGCATACACTTTTCCCACCATTGCCTCGGCCAGTAGTAACATCCGGGCATGCTGCCGGGAAGCGCTCCAAAAGGCATTTCGACCACGGCATCGGCATAAAAGAAAGGAATGATTTGCCCCTGCTTATTGTATCGGATATCGTTTTCGGGGACGATCTCTTCCGCCGTGATGATGACTTTGCGAGCCGCGGCGGCTACCGCCAGATCATTGACGGCAGGGCCATAGATATAGGCGTTGCCATACTTGTCCGCGGCATTGCAATGGATGATCGCTACATCGGGATACAGAGCCGGAACAAACACAACGGGATCCTTATCCTTTTTCAAGGGATTCTGGATGACCTTGAGAAACGGATTGTAGCGTACGATGTCGCTGCCGAGCATCTGTTTACTTGTAACACCCGGGGAGCCCAGTTGGGCGGCTTTGAATCCCTGAGCCATGCCGCCGTGGCTCCACTCGGAAAGAATCGTGGTCTTACCGGACTTGAGCGCGCGGTCATAAATTTTATCAGTTCCGCGCATTTCCGCTCCGGTGTATGAATTGTGGGAATAGGATACCAATCCGTAAAAGATAAAAAAGCTCTGATTCGTATTGGGGGATCCGATCATCTGCATGTTCTTTCTGCCCTGCCGGATGATCTCGTGAAAGGCCTGGTGGGGTGTCCTGACGTAGGAAAAACCGCCATCCGTGAGGATGTCGCCATCCTGCACATAAGTCGCCACCGCTTCGCCAATGGTCATCCGTTTGTCTTTCTTGGCGTGTTCCTTTTTCGAATGCGCTTCTCGCGCCGATTCGAAATCGATCAAACGATCCAAAACGGATGTATCAGTCAGCCTGAGATTCGCGACTGCTTCCTGATTGTAAAGATATTTCGCCATCAACATATTCTCCTTAATTTATTTACCCTGTGTCCCCACACATTGCGGGGGATAATTTACTCTTGCCGACCATTTAGGTCAAGCCTTATCTTGAATTTTAGGGAGAAAAGCCGAAATTTTTGTCTTGACTTTGTGAAGCGCCGGTTTTACAAAATTAGATAAAAATACACATCGGGAAATGAGGGAAAAAACATGAAATATGTAAGATATGTGGTTGTCTTTATCGTTTTTTTGATGATTTTGATTTCCCCTGTATTCAGTAAAACGGTTTTTGCTGACGAAAAGATTATTGATTTCATTCTTAAAGCCTCTCCGGACGGGTCGGTCTTGTCTATTCCCGACGATTTTGTGAAATCGGGCAATGATCATAATGGTTATACTCACGAAGGTTATATCGATGGCTTCAGGATTATCTGCCGGACAAAAGGCGGCATCATCCAATCGTTGCATGCGCAAAAACAATTTAATACCGGCGACATCAGCGCGGAGCATACCTACAACAATATTATGGGCAGTGTGCTTGCCAAATTGCTCAAAAAATATAATGGAACCCTGGTCAACGAAGAGAGCAGGGGAGAATCAACCAATAAAGTGCCCTATGATTACGGGGAATACTGTTATTATACCACGTTGAAAGGAGCGGGGAAGACGATTAAATCCAAAGGCTATCAATTGGGGTTCTGGTATGACCTCGGTGTCTGGAAGCGATGCGATAACTATGGCTATAACGGAGCAAATCCGGGAAATGTGATCCTTGAATTTCGGCCAAGCAATTGAAGGTTCTCCGGGTAGATGAAACCCGGTTTCGTCTTGACACTGATTGGCAAATTAAGTATGTTACAGACAATATTGATCTGATTGGAACTTATACATTAATAAAAGGGTGTTCTCATGAAAAAGGTTATGGTTTGTCTTGTTTTTACGTTTTTAGCCGTTTCTGTCCTGGCGGCTTATGCCCAGAACAAAATTACCGCCAAAGGCATGGCCACCAATCAGAAGAATGTTGATATTGCCTGCAGCAGGGCTCTCGACGAAGCGCAGCGCAGTGCGGTGGAACAGGCGACGGGCGTGATGATTACCAGTACAACCAAGGTGGAAAATTTCCAGGTGAAGATGGATCGTATCTTGTCGGAATCCAAAGGATTTATCAATGGTTATAAAATAAAATCCGAAAAAAAATCCGGGATGGACTGTGAGGTTGAAATTGAAGCGGATGTCAGCGTGGGGAAATTACGCGACAAACTCACGGCCGTCAATCTGATCATGGCGCGCAAATCCAAGCCGCGGGTCATGCTGGTTTTTAAAGATGCGGTTGCCGAGGCCGCGATGGCCAAATATTTAATTAATCATAACTTCAAACTGGTTGACGAGAAAATATCCAGCAAAAGCAGAGATTATGATCATCTGCAGGACGCCTCGGAAGCAAAAGCCATCCGGGGACTTGCGCATCAATATGGCGCCGAGGTGATGATTGTCGGAACCGTTGAAGCTGACAGCAAGTCCTCTACAATTTACGGTGTTGAAATGAATAAAAACACCGTTGTGGTGACCGGCAAGGTGATTAATGGAGACACCGGGGAAATCGTTACGACGGCCAGTGAAAAAAAATCCGACAACAAGATGCAGGGGGATTTCAAATCTTTAACGGAAGAAATATCAACCAAAGTGATCACGAAACTCGTCGATGACGTGCTGGAGAGCTGGTCGAAAGAATTGTCCAATACCGCCACGGTCAAACTGCTTGTTTCCGGCCTTGATGACGAGATTCTGGAGGATTTCAAGTCGGCGTTAAGCGATGAAATAAAAGGCGTTAAGGATGTCAACGAACGTGGCTATGCCAATGGTCGGGCGGAATTTGATCTGGAAGTAGAAGGCAATGCGCAGGACGTAGCCCGCGATCTGAAGAAAATAACCGTCAACAAACGTAAAATAAAAATTAAAACGAGAAGTCAAAATAGAGTTGAGGCGATTTTACAGCGCTAACCCTAACGATAGCGGACGAATTATTTCGGGGAGGAGACCAACATGAAGAGCGGAAAAACATCTATAGCGATAACATCCATGATTATTCTGTTTATCCTGGCAGCTTGTGTAGGAGTCAATGAGAGTTTCAAACAGGGTCAGAATTTTGTTCAAGATAATCGCTGGGAAGAAGCGGTCATTTATTTTGAAAAGGCGGTTAATGAGGAGCCTGATAACCAGGAATATAAAAATGCCCTCGCCAGAGCCAGACAGCAGGTCGTCGGCGCCCGTCTGTCGAAGGCCAAACAATCCTATGCGTCGGTCGGGGAAAACTTTGCGGCCCTTGAGAGATTGTCTAAAGAAGCAGACGTCCTGTTGTCCATGGCTCCGAACGATCCGGACGTGAAAAAATTTCACGCGACGGTCAATGGACAAGTCAATGGTTTAAAAACAAATTTGAAAGATCTTTACCAGCAGGCAGAAGCCGACATGAAGGGGGAATACTGGGTTGCGGCGATGAATAAGCTGAAGAAGGTCAATGAAATTTTTCCCAATTATGAAGATACCGCCAACCGTTTAAAGCGCTGTCAGGCAGAAGGTGTAAGGTCTCTCTATCAGCAGGCCATTAATTTCGGCAGGGAGGAAGATTGGAAAGCCGCTGCGGAGACTTTTAAACAGGGCATGGACCTCAATCCTAATTATCTCGATATTTCCAAACAATACCGGGCTGCTCTGCAAAAAGATAATGCCAATTATTATCTGACGGAGGCGGCCAAAGCTGAGACGGCCCAGAAACTGGACCGTGCCATGATGCTTTATGAGAAAGCGCTGGATTATCCTCCGGCTGATCCCGGTTTAAATAACAAACTGGCCGCATTAAAAGCGAAAGCCAGTAATATTTATTTTCAAGAATCCATGGCCCTTCTGAAAGAGGATAAGCTGTATGCTTCTTTTAAAAAAGTCGAGTCGGCCAGAAAATATTCAGCGGCCATCCAGGATAATCCGCAGTATGCGGAACACACCTCTCAGCTTTTTGCCGCCCTGGTGAAAAAGGCGGATAAATACGTTGAAAAGGAAATGTGGGGAAACGCACTGGTGTGGATGCAAATGGTGGAATCGTTAAGCCCTGATTATCCAGGTTTATTTCAGAAGCTGAATGAGGTTAAGGATCCGATCAGCAGACGTGTTCGAAAGTCTATCGCGGTCTTTGATTTTGGCGCCCCCAGTGCGGAAAAAGACGCGGGCAAAATAGCCGCCAATAAATTAATCGCTTTTCTGCATAAAAATGCCAGCGTTGATTTGCGCATTATTGAAAGAGAAAATCTGCAATCCATTTTACGGGAAATGCAGCTCACCCAGACCGGCCTGGTAGATATCAAAACGGCACAAAGTGTCGGTAAAATGCGCGGTATCGATACCTTCATCATGGGAGACGTTTTGCAGTATGCGCATAAATACACGGACAATCCCAGCGTTAACCAGGTGAAAGTGCTGGTGGATGAAGAAGATATCCGCAATCCGGACTTCTCCGACTGGTTGATGATTAATCCGAAACCCTCGGAAGATGACCTGAAAAACGCTCCGCCACGGACCATCAAGAAAAAGAACTACCAGCTTTTATCTTACAAGCAGGGTGTTGCCAAAATCACCGCCATGCTGGAAATATCTTTCAAACTGGTTGATACACAGACGGGTGAAATTATTGCTAATACCGTTTCGGGCAAATTGATCAAGGAAGATGAGTATCAGGATGGCCTGCCGATTGCCAAAATCGTCCAAAATCCTTTGGAGTTGCCTACAGAAGCCGAAGTGCTTGATGAATTAACCAACAACAAGATATCGGAAATGGGGCGTAATGTCCTGACCCATTATCAGAGCCTGGAAGTGGAGTATTTCAATAGAGGTCAGGACCTGCAAAAACGCCGTAATTATGAGGCGGCGGTCGAGAAATACATCGATGCCGTTTACGATGAAAAATTAAAAGGCATCACCACGCCGATCTCAAAGAAAGCATTGGAATTAATTGAAATGATCGTCAAGGTTTATTAAGAATGTCCGACGGACCGTGCGACCGGAGACTGTTATAGATGCTTAAGAAAACGATTCTTGGGGCAGTTTTAATATTACTGGTTTTTTTTACGGAAACGGGGATGGTTGATGCCGGCGAGTATAAACTGTCCGTGTTTAATTTCGGAACCCTGAATATTGAAGCATCAGGACTGGGAACCAGTGTTACCAACACGCTGATCAGCACACTGAAAACAGAGCCCTCCATCTCCATCCTCGATCGCAAAGACCTGGAAACTTTTCTCAATCTCAATGACCTCCAGCAAAATGATCAGCTGGACAATGTTGTAAATATCGGCTCTCGGCTGGGACTCGATTTTATCGTGGTCGGTTCCGTTTCCAAAAGAGGATCATCCATTGTCGTGAACTGCAGCCTGATTCAAATCGATAGAAGAAAGGAAGTTTACAGTACCCGGGTCCGGGCGCTTGGCGAATCGGCGCTGGCGGCGGAAGTAGGGAAACTCGGTGCTTTGCTGATCTCGGTGCTGACGAAGGATAACCCTGCGGGAGGGGCGGCATCGGACGCCGAGGGTGCGTCCACGGTTAAATCCCCCGTCAATTTTCAAAAATTTCCCGGGAATAAAAAAATAACCCTGCGCTGGCAGATCATTCCGGGTTTTGCCGCTGCCGGGTATGAAGTTTACCGGGGGCTTGATCAGAACGGCCCGTTTGCCATGCTGGGTCAAACCGACAAAACGGAATATCAGGATCAAAATGTAGAAATCAACACGGAGTACTATTACAAAGTGAGGGCCTATGATAAATTGAGCCGGTTCAGTGATTTTACATCCGTTTTGTCCGCCCGCACGGATTTTGCGCCGAACCCCCCCATTATTATGAAAACAGAAGGTCGTTCCAAAAATATTTTAATTGTCTGGGCGCCTCATCCGTTAAAAAGTCAGGACACGTCCCGGCTGACCGGCTATAAAATTTACCGCTCGGAAAATGAAAATGGTTCTTATCAGGAAGTCAATAAGCTGTCTTTGAGTGATTTAACCGGAAATGAAGATGGGAAAATATATTATCGCGCTACGGCATTGCCGGATGGTCAGACGTTTTTTTATCGTCTTGCCGCCTTTAATGAAAAAGGCATTGAAAGTGAGTTATGTCAGCCTGTTAAAGGAACGACGATACCCGCCATCGCTTCAGTCAAGAGCGTCAGCCATTTAATACGCGAAGTGAGGTTAAGCTGGGCTGCCATTGCATCTCCTTTCGCTGTGGCCTACAATGTTTATCGCTCTTCGAAAAGCGACGGCGGCTTTGTTAAAATCAAGAGAATCAAAGCGTCTGAAACGCTCACGCTGTATGATTATTCCGATGTGGAAGGCTTGGGAGATAACCTTCAGTATTATTATTTTATTACGGTGGAAGATGATTTAGGGGGCGAAACAAGCCCGTCAAAGACAGTCATGGCGGTTACCAGAGATGTCCCGCCTCAACCCGAAAAATTTACCGCCCGCAGCGATATGGTGAAAAAAGTTGAACTGACCTGGCAGGCGGTCGAACAGGAAGAGGTTGAAGGCTATAACATTTACTGGTCTCTCATCAAGGACGGGCGGTATCAGTTGCTCAAGAAAATCAGCGGCCGCGAAAACTGCCGCTATCTGGATGAATCCCGTGGTTTCGAACCATTAGAAGACGGCAGAACTTATTTTTACATGCTGACCGCTTACAATAAAGTTGATGCGCAAAGCAAACAGGCGACGGCCAATGCCACAACCAAATCTAAGCCCAAACGACCGGAAAATGTGCAGGGGAAGTATGAAGCCGGGAAGGCGATCCTTTCCTGGCTGCCCAATCAGGAAACCGATATCTCCCATTATATTGTTTATGAAAAAACCTTTACAGGCATGGGGAAAATCGCTCAAGTGCCCTCTGCCGGATATTCAGACAGCTCTATCGCGTCGGGAAAAAATAAAATCTACATGGTTTCCGCCGTTAACCGCAGTGGTCTGGAAAGTGAAGTCAGCGCGGAAATTACCGTTTCAGCCCGGGAATAATCATTTTTTTATCCCTACCGGCAGGGGGAAGATGACCTTCCTCTGTTACCGGATGAACGCTGCGCCGCCATAGAGAAAATCATCGAGCTCAAGAAACGGGGATTGCCCATCCTGTTTCTCAAGCGGTGATGGGGATTATGTAAGGTCAGGTTCGCGGAACATACACCTTGATATTTACCAACTCTTGCTCTTCCCTGGTAATGATATTATTCAAATCCAATTCACGGTAATTGGCACGCAGCACATCTTCGGGAAATCTATTTTGCTGAAAGAATTCTGTTTTTAATATGATCGTTTTAAATTTTTTATCTTTTAGCGTCTGCTCCAATGTCTTAGATAATTTTATACTTTCCTGATCTTGTGTCAGGAATAAATCTACCAATGAGCCCCAATAAGCAGAACTGTTTTTCCCGGCATAGATCGGCAAATATAAATGACAGGGTGTAAACATCGGTTCAGGCATTTGTTTGATAACTTTCAGGAGGATTTGTGTCCGTTGAAATTCACTGTTGGATGGCAAAGCATCTTGCGGACGATAAAGAATCTGTAGATTAATTCCGATAAAAAGTGCGATGACGATCATGGCTGTTCTTTTATTGACCTTGTTCAGTTGCGCAAACATGACCCCACCGCCTAATGCTAATGCCGCTGCTATGGGCATGAGGTTGTTTTCAGCTCCGCCTAATTTGAGTCTGGGTAATAAGCCGGCTATGATCAAAGCCGGTGTGATCAGTAAAAGAAAGAAAGCTGATTGATTTTGAACTTTATCCCTGACGGTTACTACAATACTCAAAATCAGTATCATGAACCCGCAACTCAAATAGGGAAGTAATTCATATCTAAAAAATAATTTTACGATCCCATCCGCCACAGGGTGCGTAGCCGGAACTTTATAGACATAATAATAAAACCAGTTATCTGTTAATAGGCCTGCCAGAACTTGACTGACACCGATTGCCGTGAAGCAAAATACGATCGTCCAGACTGCTTTTCTGTTTCGAGAACTCAAACAGAATAAACTCACTGCTAAAATTGGCAGCCAGGCAGTCTGTTTGGTCATGATGGCGCAGACTGCGGCTGCAATCCCAAGTACGGAATTTAATATTTCTTTTTCGGCCGATTTCCTTAGCCAATAGATGGCGGCCAAAGTAAAGAAAATATATAGGGCATCTATTCTGGCAAAATCATACCAGCAGTTTACGATACCATACATACCGGCATACAGGCCGGCCGCGATCAAGCCGCCGCTTTTTGATCCGCTCAAATCCGTAACGATTTTACCGATAAACAAAAAAGATCCCAGGGTTGCAAAAAATGAGATGAGGCGTGGAATGAAATAACCTTCCCCGAAGATATAACTGAAGCCGGCTGAAAAATATATGTATAAAGGCGGATAAATGATGCCTGCGTATTCCAGCGATGGCGGGCTATAGATTGACAAACCTGCCAGGATACGATGAATCAGATGAAGATGTAAACCTTCCAGCCACTCATATTCAATAAATGCGGGAATGCGAAGAACAGCCAGAATAATAAAGGAGCAGATATAATATATTGCAAATAGAAGTAATATTGATTTGCATAGCCGGAAAATTATTTCTGATCTTTGTGGTTTTTCATCAAATGCAGTCATACAGCGCTCTTCATTATATGTCGGTGCAATCACCCAGAGCTTAGAAATGATAATATTTTTCCTTAAAGTGATTGATTTATTGATTAGAAACTTCTTGTCGCGGGTGAAGTATAGGAGACGCCGTCTTGTGTGTCAAGATGATTCTGGCCGTTTTGTCGACTGTTATATGAATGCCATTTATACGGGATATTGAACGGTAATTTTATTGTTTTTGGATTCCCGCTTTTGCGGGAATAATCGGTTATATGACTTTCTAAGAGTTCATCAAACATCCCAGATAAAAATCACGCCGCTTGTCGGGAAAATCCATTCTTTGTTGGATATTTTAATGTTGATGGATTTGGCTTTGGCGGCGGTAATTGACGCCCGGGGATTCTGTCCGGCAAAGAAGCTTTCTGCCCTGACGTTTTTCAGATTGGCGCCTTCGTAGTGAAAGTTGATTTCCAGGCCACGCGTCGGATACAGCAAATAGACGGGAAATGTCCTGTTTTGCTTGGCTTTCATGGTGAGAATCTCGATTTCGATTTTCACTTCTTTATTGATTTTCGATTTGAGCTGATGGCTGCCGCACCAGACTTCATAGCCCCTGTCCGTTTTTTTGGCTTCGATAATCGGAATGTCCTCGCCGTCGATGCGCATTTTCTCCACGGTGAAATCGCGTTCGATCACCAGATCATCGCCGCCGCCGAGAATCCAGCGGTATTCGCAATGCTCATCCTCAATCAGGGCCGCAAGCTGTGTGCTGTCGGAAGCGCAGCCGATCATAAAAATGTCGCTGCGGATCGTTTTTTTATACTCGACATGCGTCTTCAATTGAAAATAGGCATCTGTGCGCTGCCTGTCGTCGACATTGGCTGGCAATTGTGCAATGGCAATGTCATAACGGAAACAGGAGCGAAGTTCTAGTTGCCGGTCTTCCTTCCCGAAGAGGGTTTCAAACATTTCATAGTAGATGGCATCGCCCAGTTCCTCATTGCGGGTGCGGGCTTGGAAACAATGGCGGATAATGTTGTCGATGCGGGCAATGGATTTTTCTTCGCCGGGCACAAAGATTCTGCGCAGTCTCGGTTCCACCGCGTCGGATTTGCCTTTTTGCAGGAAAACACGCGGCGCCCGTTTGCCCAACGCGCAAAGCACTTCGTAGCTGATCGTGCGGGCTTTATCGGCGATTTCATTGGCGCTGATATATTCGTTTCCCTGTTGGCCCAGCAAAACCACTTCATCACCGACCGCGCAGTCGGGAATATGCGTCACATCCAGGGTGCACATGTCCATGGAGACCCGACCGATAATCGGCGCGCGTTTCCCGTGGATGAGCGCGTCGCCTGTATTGGAAAGGATGAAGGGGTAGCCGTCGCCGTAGCCCACCGGAATCGTCGCCACGCGGGTTTTGTCTTGGGTGATATAGGTCCGGTTATAGCCGATGCCGTAGCCTTTGGGAAATTCCTTGACCAGAACGATGGTTGTTTTGAAGGACATCACCGGTGCGAGTGAGGCTTTGCTTCTGGTTTCCTCCGAGGGATAAATGCCGTAAGTCATAATGCCGGGACGCGCCATTTCGAGTTTTAATTCCGGATAATTCAGAATGGCGCCGCTGTTATCCATATGTTTGACGGGAATGTCGATGCCCAGCCGTTGCAGTTGGGTAAGCAGCTCGGAAAATAATTGCCACTGTTGATGGTTGCAGGCCGTCATCGTTTCACTGGACGCAAAGTGGCTGAACAGGCCCTCCAGTGTGATGTGAGGCAGGGTCTGAATGTGCCGGATCAAATCAAGGGCCTCGCTGTGCATGGTGCCGCCGCGTCCCATGCCGGTATCGACTTCCACATGTACGGATAAGATCCGCGAGGCGCGGGCCAGTTCCTTTTCGAGGGCGCTTGCGAACCCCGCGTCGGAAACCGACGGCGTCAGATGATATTTGAGAATATCGGGAATTTCCGACAGAGTGGAAGGTCCGAGGATGACAATGGGCGCTTCAATGCCGCTAATGCGTAATTGGATACCCTCGTCGGCGTTGGCCACGCCCAGCATCCGCGCGCCCGCGCGCAGGGCGGCATGGGATATCTCAATCGCGCCGTGGCCGTAGGCGTCGGCCTTGACCGTCTGCATGAAATCAACGCCATTGCCTGCCAGCCGTTTGATTTCCATGAGATTGGACGTAAAGTTGTCCAGGTCCACTTCTACCCAGCTGCGATATTTCTGCTGATTGCTGAGCATTATTTCTTCGTCATCACAAATACACCGTCCCAGGGTTCGGTTGGCGGATGTTCCTTTAAATTTTTGCACCTTTCAATATACATTTTTGCAGGGAAATCGCCGGGCCGGACGGCCAGTACATCCTGGAATGCGGCAATGGCCTCATCCCACTTGCCTTCCCGGTAAAGCGCCAGCGCTTTTGCAAATGCGTCAATCAGGGCTTTGAAATTCGTTTCGTCTTTCTTTTCACCCAGCAATTCGTAAATCATCACGGGTTTGATTTTGCCTTTGACGCGCACGCCGTCAAGTTCGCGGCAGCACATGCTGTCTTTCACCACATTATACGTAAATTCACTGATGATGATGTTAGTACCGTATTCTTTGTTGGTGCCTTCCAGTCTCGATCCGAGATTGACCATGTCGCCCATGACCGTGTAATCAAAACGCATCTGCGACCCCATGTTGCCGACGACCATGTCGCCGGAATTGACGCCGATGCCGATATCAAAAACGGGCCGTCCTTCTTTTTTCCATTTTTCCTGCAAAATGTGCAGTTCCCTCATCATCGCCAGAGCGGTGAGGCAGGCCCGACGCGCGTGATCCGGCTGGTCGAGCGGCGCGCCGAATACGGCCATAATGGCGTCGCCCATGTATTTATCCAGCAGGCCTTCCTGCTCGAATACCTGGTTGGTCATGGCGGTCAGATATTCGTTGAGCAGAGCGACAAGCGCTTCCGGCGTCAGGCCTTCAGACATGGTGGTAAACCCCCGGATATCCGAAAACAGGACGGATAAATCTTTCTTATCGCCGCCGAGTTTGAGTTTATCCGGATCTTTGAGCATTGCATTAATGACGGAAGCGGTCAGATAGTATTGAAACGCACCGCGAATTTTTTTCTTTTCCCGTTCCTCTTTAAAATAATGGTAAATTGTGATTCCCAGATAAATGGTGGCCATCGTCAAAAATGGATAAACCAGATTCATCCAGATGTTGAATTTAAAAAAGACGAAAAAATTAACAGCCACAAACGCGGCGATCAGCAAAAAGGCAGCAAGCATTCCGGTTACGGGTCGCAGCCGGGGAACCAGAAAGCCGATCAGCAACCCGAAAAAGATAATGGCGCAGATGTCGAAAAAGAGGGTTAAAGTAGAATGGGTGAGGAAGTTCTTGTGCAGAATATTGTCGATGACTGTGGCGTGAATTTCCACTCCGGGATAGGTGGAGGAAAAGGGCGTTACACGCAGGTCAAATATGCCGGTGGCAGTGGCGCCGACCAGAACAATTTTATCGCGAAACGTATCCGGCTGGAGTCTTCCTGAAACGATGTCGGCAATGGAATAGTGGGGAAAGGTTCGGGCCGGTCCCAGATAGTTAATCAGCAGTTGCCCGGATTCATTTGTGGGAACGAGAATATCGCCGATGGCAATACTTTTTGCGCCGTAGGGTTCCAGATTCAGGGATAGGGCCGGAAAATCCAGATAGGCCTGCACCAGTGAAACAGCAAGGGAGGAATAATAATTATTTTTAAAAGCGACGACCAGCGACGACCAGCGGTAGGATCCGTCCCTGTCCGGCAGCATATTGAAGTAACCGCTGTTTCGCGCGGCGTTGCTCACAATGGGGATATTGGTCTCCGGCGCGTAAGGATGAGGCAGATAGATGTCGCTGGGCTTGTCTGATGTGGAGTTGATCATTGCGTAACGGGAATTTTCCAGCCGTGTTGCATTTTCGACGATTCTTTCCGGCGTGATATGGGCCAGTTCCTTTTCATTTCCCTTGATCGAAAAATGAAAAAAGTAGCCCAGCGTGATATTTTTGGCTTTTCGAATGGAATCGGCCAGGATGGCGTCCGTGTTTGCCGCCTCTCTTTTCTTCTGTAGCATTCTGCTGATGCCGGGGTCGGAAATCCTGCTTTTTTTCATTTCGGCGGTTAGCGCGTCAATGGTTTTTAGATTTGTGTTGATATCCGGTTCGGAAAATATAATATCGAAGCCGATGGCCTTTGCGCCTCCTGCTTTTAATTGATCCACCATTCGGGCAATTGTTGTTCGGGGCCAGGGCCAGCGTCCCAGTTCGTTAACGCTTTTTTCGTCAATGACGGCAATGACCGTTTCCTTGCCCGGTGCCAGATTGCCGCGTGAGATGATGCGCAGATCCAGTGTTTTCAATTCCACCATCCGCAAAAGCTGAAAATCGAACAAAAACAGCGCCAGCGCAATCAGAATGACAAAAATTGTAATCTTCAGGGGGGTAATCTGCAAAATTGTCTTCAATTTTTGATTCATATGATGATATTCCTCCGGTGAAAAAATCATACCAAAGTGCGGTGTAAAGTCAAGCAGTCCTTTAAAGGCAACGATAGACGCTTTTACGGATCATCCGTTTGCCGGATGTTTTAACGGATATTGCGTGACGCGTAAAGAAAAATAAATAAAAATTCAATCAGTGCTTGAAAGAAAGATATTTTTGAATTAGGATGCGACATCAATTATCAGATGGCGGAAGTTAAAAATCCATAAATAACGGGGGAGGGAATGCAAATGTCAAAAGTAGTGCCGGGTGATGTTCTGTGTTGCGAAGTGTGCGGACTTGCGGTCATCGTCGATGAAGAATGCGGCTGTGCGATAGCCGAACTGATCTGCTGCGAGGAACCGATGCAAAACAAAGGTCCCAAACCGCCGAAAAAAATGGTCGCCGCTCCGAAGAAAAAAGCGATTGTGATAAAGGAGACACCGGCAGTCAAGAAGCCGGCAGCCAAAAAAGCGCCGGTCGCTAAAAAATCAGCTCAAAAACCGGCCGCCAAAAAGAAAGCCGCCAAAAAATAAGAGGGATAGATCATTCCGGCCAGGGTTGAAAGCATCAAGCCCCCAGAAGAAAAGGGTTTGATGGCCGATGATAATTTTGGCCGTATTTTTTAATCCATCGTAAATTTTCATGAAAAAAGTTGTCCATCAAAATGCCGCGGATGCGGCTGATCTTCTCCCGGTGAAGAAAATCGGTCGAGAAAATGTCTGGTGTGACAGGTTCGGTTATTTTATTGATCTGGATGCCTGCGCGGCACGGTCTTATCAGAAGCGCGTCTGCCGCCGTTGCTTTGCGACACTGATCCAGTTGTCGCTGCCGTTTAATTAAGTCCATGGGCCTTGATGCGGTGACCTGTAAAAACAAGCCCGATCAATATCAATCGCAAAAATGATCATTGTCGCTGCCAAAATAATATGACTTGATTTTACGGGAAATGCGTGTAAGTTGAAGCCGTTTCCGGAAAGAACCCGGACAAGAGGTTGAAAAAGGAAAAAACATGAGCATTAAAACACAGGAATCATTTAATTTCTATTCACACCTGTCCGGAGTCATTGCGGCGGTCGTCGGCACGGTATTTTTAGCGCTGGTCGCCTGCTATTCGTCCGCGGCGTTAATTACCTCCCTGATCTATGGCATATCCGTTGTGTTTCTCTTTTTGGCAAGTTCCCTCTATCATGCTTTCAAGAAAGAGGAAAATGAGCTGTCCTTCTGGCGGAAAATGGACCGTTTTGCTATTTTCTGCATGATAGCAGGAACATACACTCCTGTCTGCTATATGTTTCTGGATGGTTACTGGCGCTGGGCCATAATTGCGATTCAATGGGGACTGGTTGGATTCGGACTGATTTCACAACTATTTTTCCCACGGGCGCCCAGGGTCCTTTATGCTGTTATTTATTTCCTCATGAGCGCGCTGGCGGTCATTCCGATCAAACAGATACTGTCGTATATGACCTTCGTGCAGGGGGTTTTATTTTTTGCCGGCGCACTGTTTTTTACTTTGGGCGCTATTATTTATGCGACCAAGAAACCAAGGCTTGTTCCCGGAATCTTCAGTTTTCATGAACTGTTTCACATTATGGTTTTAATCGGCGGCGTTCTTCACTACGCGATGATTTACATGGTCTATGTTGAGAAGGCCATGGTGTAAAGTCGTTAAATATTTTGTGTAAACCGGTTAATTCCGCATCCGTCAAGAATATCTATCCAAAACGATGCACATTTCAGCCGACTGCAAGCGATTGATGCGACAGGAATCCCTGCTTTTTAAAAGGGATTATCAAGAATATTTCCTGGACGGGGAGACAAAGCCCTGTCATATCGGAGAACCTTATCTGCTTCATCAACCTGCAACCAATCGTGGCGTGCTCCTGATCCACGGTCTGCTGGCCGCGCCGGAAGAGGTTCGGGAATGGGCGGATTATTTACATGCCGGCGGATATACCGTTTATGCGCCCAGACTGGCAGGTCACGGGACCTCGGCGGTGGATCTGGCTTGCCGCAACTATGGCGATTGGGTGGATTCCGTGAACCGGGGGTATGCCATCCTGAAAACCTGCTGTGAGCAAATTGTTGTGGCCGGTTTTTCAACCGGCGGAGGACTTGCCCTTTATCAGGCCGTCACCAGGCCGAAAGCGTTTGCGGCAGTGATTTCCGTCAGCGCGCCCCTGAAGTTTAAGCGTGTTTCTTCCCTTTTCGCCGAATCCCTTGACCGGTGGAATGCGTTGTTTCGCGCCATGGGCGTGAAAAGTCTGCGCAGGGATTTTGTCGCCAATGATCCCGACAACCCGCATATCAACTACTTCCGCTGTCCCGTGCGGAGTATCGTTCAGGTTAAGGCAATGATGAAAAAAGTATCCGGGGCGCTTCCCGCTTTATCCATGCCCGCGTTGATCATTCAGGCCAATCAGGATCCCAAGGTAGAGCCACAGAGCGGCAGGAGAATCTTCGACCGGATCGCCTCTCCCGATAAAAGGTATCGGGAGGTTTCTTTCCATCTTCATGGGATCGTCAGAGGCGAAATATCCCGCGATGTCTTTGCCGAAGTGGAGGTTTTTCTGAACCGGCTGTCCTGGCGATAATGCCGGCGCCTCGTTTTTTTAACGACGGTCTGATGTGCTTACAGAATGGACCGTTTTCCGTTATAACGTTCGGTGTCGTAATATTTGTCCACATCAATGAGATTGAGGCGTTCGGTGACATCTTTCATGGGAACTGACGTGATATTGCCGTGGCGATAGCTGACCATCCTGCCATAGTCCTCGTTGACAATCATGTCCACGGCGGCAATACCGAACCAGCGCGCCATCAGGCGGTCCCGGGCGGACGGCGCTCCTCCCCGCTGCAGATGGCTCAAGACGACATACCGCGTTTCCAATCCCGTTTTCCGTTCGATTTCCTGTGAAAGATAGGCGGAAATGCCCCCCAGCGACCGGTGACCGAACTCATCAACCTTGTCGTCTTTGCAGAATTCATGATGGACGGCCATGGTCGCGCCTTCGGAAACTGCGATAATGCTGTACTGGACCTCGCGACCGCGGCGCTCTTCCAGCAGGGCGCAAACCCGGTCTATGTCAAACGGGTACTCGGGGATCAGAATAATGTATGCGCCACTGCATTCACCGCCTTGCAGGGCAAGCCAGCCCGCATGCCGACCCATGGTCTCAACCACGAAGATCCGGTTGTGGGAACCGGCGGTTGTCCGGAGACGATCTATCTCTTCCATGATGATATTCACCGCCGAATCGAAGCCCAGGGAATAATCGGTGCCCACCAGATCGCCGTCGATGGTTTTGGGGATGCCGATGGTTTTGACGCCGCGCCGGTGAAGTTTAGCGGCCACGCCGAGCGTATCCTCGCCGCCGATGGCCACAATGACGTCAATGCCCAGCCTTTGGATATTTTCTATTACCTTGTCGGATGTGTCGTTCTTCGGGTTGAAAGGGTTGGTCCGGGACGTGCCGAGATTGGTTCCTCCGTAACGGTCCCAGGTGCGCACATTCTCCTCCTCCAGCTTCAAGGTGTGCCGGGCCAGACTCTCCGGATTTTCCGGATCGACTTCTACAAGGCCTTTCCACCCGTCTTTAATGCCGATGACGTCGAACTTGACGGAACGTTTCACCTCGAGGCGATGATCAAGGGCCGTTTTGGTTACCCATTTGATCGCGCCGTTGAGCCCCGGACAATCACCGCCGCCTGTTAAGACCGCTATTCTCATGACCATTTTCTCCAAACAGTATCGATTATGGTTGTACCGCCCAAAACGGTGGGAACACCCGATGCCTCCGGCTTGTGGATGAATACATGCCTCTTGGCGCCGGTTTTTTTCGCTCCGGTCCGGTGGTAAAAAACGATCAACGCATACAGGCTTTCCAGACGGGCGACCGCGGGTTGAGTCAGCACGGGCGACGACACATTGCCATGCCGCTATTGGACGGCTGTCTTGGCTGCTTCCAACGTGTCACATGCGGGGATCAGGGCGATAAATCCGGAAATAGTGAAAACGTCTTTCACGTTTTCCCGAAGTCTGGCCATACACAGTTTCCCGTCGCGCGCTTTCATCTTTTTAGCGGTGGTGAGAAATATTCTCAGGCCGGCGCTGCTGATATAGTCGAGTCCGTTCAAATCGAAAATCAGCCTTGTCCCCGTTTGTTCAAACCATTGGTTAAGCTGTTCTTCCAATTGCGGGACGGATACGGCGTCCAGTCGGCCCCGAATCTCAAAAACGGATATATCTGAATCCTGTGCAACAACAATTTCCATTTTTATTGCTCCTTTTTAGGATGGCTCGAACCTGAAAAGCATTCGGTTGGCGGAAGTATAGAAAGAACTTTGATATCTGTCAATGAATTTTCAATGAGCCTCTCACAAAAAAAGTTTTAATCCTTCAGGTATGATAAGCTTGTCGTTTGAATGATTGCTGAAATTGTGTTAAACGATGGCTGATCATTCTATCAACTTGTTTATTCTAAGCGGAGAGTGGGCGGATGAGTGTCTATGAATACGTGGCTTTAGATGAAAAAGGACGCGAACGCAAAGGTTTTGTGGACGCCTCCGGCGCTTCAGCCGCCAGGCAGCAGTTGCGTGAAGAAGGGATTTATCCCGTCCAGATTTCTCAGGCCCGCGAAAAGAAAAGTTCCGCGCTGACCGGTGCGATGGAAATAGGGTTTCTGCGGAAGGTTTCGGCCAAAGAGATATCGATTTTTACCCGCCAGCTCTCCACGCTTCTGGGCGCGGGCATTCCGCTGGTGCCGTCATTTTCCGTTCTCCTGGCGCAGACCAGAAATCCGCTCCTGCAAAAAATGCTGGCTCAGATCCGGGCGGATCTGAATGAGGGGAAGAGCCTGACCTCCAGCATGGAAAATTTTCCGCGCGTTTTCCCGCCTTTTTATATCAACATGGTGAAGGCCGGCGAAGCGTCTGGGACGATTAACATGGTTTTGGAGCGCCTGGCCGATTTCAGTGAAGGCCAGCAGGCCCTTTTGAGCAAAATCCGTTCGGCCCTCGCCTACCCGCTGATCATGTTGCTGGTGGGCTCGCTGGTCATTCTTCTGCTGATGACCTTTGTGGTGCCAAACATCACGGAGATTTTCAGTGATGTAAAACAGACGCTGCCGCTGATGACGGTGATTTTGATCGCAGTCAGCAACTTTCTAAAATCCTTCTGGTGGCTGATTATTCTGCTTATTTTTTGCGGGATTACCGCTTTTAAATATCTGACGGCAGGAACCGAGGCCGGGCGGCGCTTCTTGGATTCCGTGCGCCTCAAAGCGCCGGTCTGGGGTTCAGTGAATCTTAAAATCGCCATTGCGCGGTTTGCACGGACACTGGCGACGCTCCTGGAAAGCGGCGTTCCGCTTCTAGCCGCCATGGATATCGTCCGCAACGTGGTCAATAATATTTACATCGGCGAGATCATCGCCCAGGCAACCCGCGACGTGGAAGAAGGGCAGCCGCTGGCCGCGCCGCTTGCGGCCAGCGGTTTCTTCCCACCAATGGTCACGGAAATGATCGCCGTGGGAGAGCAGAGCGGCACGCTTGAAAAAATGCTCAACCGTATTGCCGTATCCTATGAAACGGAAGTACAGTCCGATGTCATGGTGATGACGTCAATGCTGGAACCGATGATGATTCTGATCATGGGGTTGCTTGTCGGCTTTATTGTGCTTTCGATATTGCTGCCGATTTTCGAAATGAGTCATCTGGTAAGATGACGCATTAATATAAGGGGTTTAAAATGATGAAAAACAAACAAAGAAAAAACAGGGATGGCGGGTTTACGCTCATCGAATTGATGGTGGTCATCTTCATCCTGGGTTTGCTGGCTGCCGTTGCCGTACCGCGTTTCATGGGGGAATCAGACAAGGCCAAGCAGCAGACGACGCGGACGCAGATTGAAATGCTGAGTAGCGCCCTCAAAATGTACAAACTGGATAACAGCAATTATCCAACCACCGAGCAGGGCCTGAAAGCGCTGGTGGAACTTCCCGGCAGCGGGAATCTGCCCAAAAACTGGCGCAAGGGCGGATATCTGGAGAAAGGCAAGGTGCCCAAAGACGCGTGGAAAAATGAATTTATCTATGTCTGTCCGGGCAATCACGGTGATTTTGACATCACATCCCTGGGAGCGGACGGCGAATCGGGCGGTGAAGATTTTGACAGAGACATCAACAGTTGGGATACGGAATAGCCGGGGATTTACACTGATTGAACTGGTGGTCGTGATGGCCATCATCAGCATGATGTTTCTCCTGGCTGTGCCGGCCACGCGCGACGCCTTGACGGTGAACGACCTCAAAAAAGCAACCCGGCAGCTCATTGGCCTTGAGCGTCAACTGCGCGTGGATGCTGTGCGTGAGCAGGTTGACTATCTCCTTCATCTGGACATTCCTCATGCAACCTATTATGTGACCGAATCCAGCATGACCCCGGAAAAGCAGGATGAAATCAAGAAAAATGCAAAAAAGCTTCCTGATGGGGTTGCCATTGCGGACATTGTGACCCATGAAAAGAAAAAGATTACGGACGGCATTGTCAAAGTCAAATTCGGCAGCAATCATATCGGGTCTCCTCTGGTGATTCATCTGCGCGAAGATGAAGAGCGCATGACGCTGGTGATGAATCCTTTTTTAGGGGTGACGGCTGTCTATGACCACTATGCCGAAATATCTCCAGATGATGGTTTAGGACAAGATGCGGATAAATAAAGAAAAGACAAAACTTCAGAAAAAAACCGGCTTTACGCTGCTGGAAGTCATGATCGCCATGGCCATTCTGGCGATGGCTCTGGTGGCCGTTTTCCAGTTGCAATCGCAGAGTATTTCCATGGCCGGCGAGGCGCGTTTCAAGACCACGGCGTCGCTTCTGGCACAGCGAAAAATGGCCGATATGGAAGTCGACACAACACTTGCCAATCAGGATCAAAAAGGCGATTTTGCGCCGGATCACTCCGAGTATGCCTGGACGACCCGGATCACGGATACGCAAATAACCGGACTCAAAAAAATTGAGGTCAATGTTTTCAACAAAGCCTTATCCCGGGAGGGCAACTATCAACTTATCCTCTACAAAACAAGCGGGATATAACTGATGTCTGCCAGACGGTCCGTCCATCATCCCTGCTCGCGTGGCTTTACCCTGCTGGAGATTTTGATTGCCATCGCTATTCTGGCCGTTGTGATGGCTACAATCTATGCCGCCTTCAGCGGGACGCTGACGGTCATCAAGGAACTGGATGACGACTCGCGTACGTATTCCATGGCGCGGATGACGCTGGACAGGATGAACAGGGATTTGTCCTCCCTGCAGCGTTTCGGAGATGGCTTTGTTCTGCAATCCGGAAAAAACACGATGGGCAGCCGCGAGTTTGGCTCTCTTGCTTTCTGGTCGGCGGCGCATCTGGCTTTTGGGGAGGACGAGCTTTCCGGATCTCCTGCGTCTATTGCCTATTTTGTCAAGGAAGATAAGAACGGCGGTTTTTCGCTCTGGCGTTCCGATGTTGCGGAAACCAGGCCTTCCCCGGATCAGAAAGCCGATGCCGGGGTGATTATCTGTCAGAACCTTCAGGCCATCAATTTTAAATTTTACGACGAAAGCGGCCGGGAAGATGATTCCTGGGATACCGCGTCTTCATCGGATTTGCAAAAAGGCAAGCCCCCCGTGCTGGTTCAAATTGAACTGGTTCTGGCGAACGCCCGGGATGTCGAAAAGCCTTACAAGTTCATAACCAGGATCTTTCTGCCGGTGAGAAAATGAAACGGTTCAAGACTTTATTACAGAGAGATTCCGGCGCTGCCTTGATTACGGTCATTCTGATCATCAGTATTCTTTTGGCTGCCGCCGTGGAGTTGAGACGTTCATCCATCTCTGATGTTTATCATGCAACCAATATCAGCGACGGGATAAAGCTCACCTATATTGCAAAATCAGGATTTTACAGTGCGGCGGCTTTGCTTGCCAATTCAAAAAGTGAACAGACAACCCTGCGTGATGATTGGGCCCATGCCGAGAATTTGTCCACTCCGTCCAAATCATTTTTTAACCAAGGCAGTTTTCTTGTAAAAATTGAAGATGAAACAGGGAAAATTCCACTCCATAAACTCGTGGCCGGCAGCGAGGTGGATGAAAAAATAAAAGAGGTGCTGCTGAGACTTTTACAGCAGCCGGAATTCAAGCTGGAGGGCAACAAAGCGGCGGAAATTGTGGATGCGATCATCGACTGGGTGGATGATAATGATGACATTACCGGCATGGGTGCGGAAAGCGCCTATTACGCGTCTCTGAATCCCCCCCATGCCGCAAAAAATGCTCAGTTAGATTGCATTGAGGAATTGCTTATGATAAGAGGCTTAAATTCTAGACTTTTTTCCGGGACTAAGGAACAACCCGGTCTGGGGCAATTTGTGACAATTTACGGTACAGGCGTCATCAATATTAATACAGCGCCGAAAATGGTTTTGCGCGCCCTTTCACCAGATATAACGGTCGAGTTGGCGGATAAAATGGATGAATACCGACAACAGGGAAGCAATGAACTGTCTTCCGCCGATTGGTATAAAAAGGTTTCCGGAATGAGTGGTGTGACGATAAAACCGGAGTTGATTGACGTAGCAAAAAGCAATTTTTTCAGGATTGACGCAACCGGCGTAGCCGATAAAATGGAACAGCGCATCATCGGCGTTATCCAGAGAGAACCATTTAAGATCATGAGCTGGAGGCAGAATTAATGCCGGAGACGATTCTTGGTCTGGATATCGGGACCGAAACCATCAAAGCTGTTCTGGCGATTCCGCTAGGTCGGGCAGATGCCCGCATGCTCGCCGCCGAAACCGTGCGGCTGGAAGACGGCGTTGATCTGGATGCCGCAATCAAAAAGATTGCCGAAACGATCAGATCCCTGGCGTCCGCGAAGCTCCGCTGTGTTGTGACTCTGCCGCCTTCAGATGTCATGTTTCGTCACGTCCGCCTGCCTTTTCATGATGACCATAAAATTAAAAAAACCCTGTCTTTTGAACTGGAGCCGCTCCTGCCCGTCCCCATCGAGGAAGTCGTCGTCGATTATGTTCACCTTCCCGATGAAGGACTGCTGGTGGCGGTCTGCGGAAAAGAAAGAATCCGGAAAATCATTACGGCGGTTGAAAAGCATTTAGGCAAAGTATCCGCCATCGACATTTCCACGGCGGTTCTGATGCTGCCTTTTCTGGAGCAAAAAACTTTAACCGGTTCGGGTATGTTGTGCGATATCGGCGCCTCTTCCACCTGCGCGGCGTTTTATGAAAAAAACGCGCTGATCCAGATACGCTCATTTAGCTTTGGCGGAAACACGATCACCCGCGCTCTGGCTGGTGATTTATCCTGTGATGTGAACGAGGCAGAACACATAAAGCTTGCAGGCGCGGACGCCGCAAAAACCGATGGGACCCTGGCCGCCTGCCGTGAATTTTGTACTTCGCTTATGAATACGTTGGAATTTCTGCGGCTTAATGATGCGCTGCAGAGCGCGCCCGCACAGATGATGGTCACCGGAGGCGGGTCGTTGTTTAAACCGCTTCGGGATGAATTGGCCCAAAATATCGGCGCGCCTGTAACGGTCCTTGATTTCAGCGGCTCCGGGCGGTTGGAAATCGACGAAAAGCTGAAAGGGAACTTTTTGCCACCCCGTATGAATACGGCGTTGGCCGCCGTGAAAAGGGCTTCTCTTTCGCGCAAATCCTTTAATTTCCGCCAGGGAGAATTTGCCTCCAGAAGCGTCCCCGGCAATCTGAAAAAGCAATTGCAGTGGGGAGCGATGATTGCCGGAATTCTTTTTCTTCTGGCGGCGGCAGATCTGTTTCTGGATTATCGATGGCAGGTCTCGCAGGCCGCCGATCTGAAAAAACAAATCAGCGTGATTTTTAAAAAACATTATCCTCCGTCCGCCGCCATGGTGGATCCGGTGCAGCAGTTGAGAACCAGGCTTGCGGAAGACAAAAAAATGTATGGCATGGATGACGGCGCTTCGGGAGTCACTCCGCTGGAGGTGTTAAAAGACCTGTCCGGTTTGATTCCGCCTGCGCTGGATATTGTTGTCACCCATGTGCATTATGAGAACCGGAACGTGCTGCTCAAAGGCGAGGCGAAAAAAATCGATGACGTGACGAACGTTAAAAACGAACTTTTAAAATCGAAATATTTCAAAAATGTTGTGATCGGTTCAACGGCTCTGGCCAGGGAAGGCGACAAAGTGAATTTTGATTTGAGGATTGAACTGCGATGATCAAAGAATCATGGGCAAAATTGGATACCAGACAGCGTTATCTTGTCGTTGCCTGCGCGGTCGTTGTGCTTCTTGCCCTGACGCTGAATTTTGCCGTTTTCCCGCTTTGGGACGCAACGACCAAAACAAAGAAATCCGTTGCTGCCAACTCCAAAAAACTTGCTGAAATGGCTGCAATCGACGCTGAATTTGCCGTTCAGGACGCTAAGATATTCCTGATTAAAAATGCAATTGCCACGCGGCGCACGGACTTTACGCTGTTTTCCTATCTGGAGAAAAAAGCGTTTTCGGCCAATGTCAAGGGCGCCATCAAGCAGATGAATTCCATGCAGGGCGCCAGATCCGCGTCTTTTGAGGAAACCCTGATCGATATGAAACTGGAAAAAATAACCATCAGGCAACTGGAGGACTTTTTGTATCAGGTCGAATCGCCCGCGGATCTGATTAAAATAAAAAGAATCACGATCAACAAAATGAAGGAAAGCCCGGATTACATAAGCGCCCAGCTTTTGATTGCCTCTTATGCGCCGGCCTCTCCGGGCGCGGGAGGCCAATGAAAGCCATGCGCTTTTGGAAGAACAAAGCCTTCTGGCTGACCCTGTATGCGACAGCCGTCACCGGCGTCTTTTTATATCTCCTTTTCCCCTCTTCCCTGGTTTTGCAACGGCTGGAGACTGCCGCTGTTTCCGCCGGATGGGTTCTGAAGGCCGAGTCTTTGAATCCTTCATTGCCTTTGGGAATGAAACTGAAAAATTTAACGGTCAGTTCCGCCCGGACGCCGACGGACGCCCTTTTTCAGGGCCAATTACTGGATTTGCAGTTCAACCCCGTTTGTGTTTTTCAGAAACGTAAAACCATCCGTTTTAAGGGCAGGGCATACGGTGGCAGCTTTGACGGTCGCACAGGCTTTGTATTATCTGAACGAAAATATGCGCCCGCTGAGTGGAAAATCAATTTTCAGAACATTGATCTGGCCCGATATAATTTGACCGGAGTCACCTTATTCAAAGGAATAACAGGCCCGGCGCGAGGTTCTGCGTTTTATGTTCAGGCCGACGCAACCAGCCGAGCGCCTATCGGGAAATTGTCCCTCTACCTGGGACGGGGCGCCTACCCGTTGTCGGAACCTTTTCTGGGGGTAAGCCGCATCGAGTTTGACCGCGGTGAGGTGCAGGCGCAATTGAAAAACGGCAGCGTGACGCTGAATAAATTAGACTTTTACGGAGCGCGGATGAATTGCTTTTTAAATGGGGACATTCAGCTTGCGGACCGTGTGGAGGAAAGCCGTCTCAATTTAAAAGGCGTGCTGGAGATTGCCGGCAGAAGTAAAATAAAGATAAATATTACAATAGGCGGAACGCTGGCCAGTCCGGCATTTCGCTATATTTAGCAAAATTATGCGGCTGCCGCGGGGCCAGAAGACGTGAAGACGATGGGGACAAATATCATTCAGGTGATCAGGAAAGGGTGGGCGCGGATTTCCAGCGTTCCGGACGACTTATCGGCGCTGGCGGACGTTGCAAAGCCCTTGTTGATTGTCTGTGCCGTGACGCTGGGGTCTTTTCTTCTGGTCGATATCTTTTATAAGCTGGTCGGTTTTCAGATTGTCCGGCATCCGTCTTCCGGAAAAAGTCGCCCGGTCGCCGTTGAGCCTCTGCCGGAACAAGGGTATCCTGCCGAACACTATCATATCATCACCGAACGTAATTTGTTTCAGACGACCCTCAAAGCCATTGTTGATAAAAACGCGGGCGGGAGTCTGCAGCCCGGTGAAGAATATACGGCCTTTGATTTAAAGGGGACGATCGCCGTGCATCAATCGATGGGATATGCCATTGTAGAAGAAAAAGGCAAAGGCAAACAGAAACTCTACCGTCTGGGCGAGATGATTGGTTCGGCCAGACTGGTGCGCATTACCCGTAATGCGGCTGTTTTGAAAGATGGAGAAAAAGAGTTTGCGATGAAGATCAAGGAAACCCCTGAAGGGGGCTTGGGACGATCCGGAAGCGGTATCGCCATGAGCAGACAGGAGGCAACCCAGAGCCTGGGGGATTTGAAGTCCGTGATGAGCCAGGCAGTGGTCAGGCCTTTCCTGGTGAAGGGCGTTCAGCAGGGATTTGTTGTTACCAATATCGCCCCCGGCAGTCTTTATCAAAAAATGGGGCTGCAGAACGGCGATGTTGTGGTGGACGTCAATGACAAAAAACTGGAAAGCGCCGACGATCTTTTGCAACTGGTTGGCGTAATGCAGGACGGTGGAAATGTGTCGGTTAATCTCATGCGCAGAGGCAAGCAAGAGACCGTTAATTATTCTTTTCAATAATAAAGTCTGCCCGGGAGGGCTGATTGACCATGTATGCCGCTTATTTTGGTTTAAAGGAAAATCCATTCAAACTGTCGCCGGAACCCGGCTATCTGTTTTTGAGCCAGCAGCATCGCGATGCGTTGAATTATCTGATATACGGCATCAAGGAAAAGAAAGGATTCGTCCTGATTTCCGGCGGCATTGGCACGGGAAAAACCACCATCTGCCGCACACTGCTGAATTTATTGGATGTTTCGATAGAAACGGCGCTGATCTTCAATACCGGGATTTCCGATGTAGAGCTTCTGAATGAAGTCGTCTCGGAATTCGGCATTGAAGTGTCGCAAAGCACAGACAACAAGAAAGCCTTAGTTGATGCTTTAAACAAGTTTCTTCTGCAGAATTTTGCCGCTGGAAAAACAGCAGTGCTGGTGATTGATGAGGCTCAGAATCTTTCGCATGGCTCTCTGGAGCAGATTCGGATGCTTTCGAATCTGGAAACCGAAAAAGAAAAGCTGCTGCAGATCATTTTAATCGGTCAGCCGGAAATCAGAGACACACTGACCAAGCCCGCGCTTCGGCAGTTAAACGAAAGAATTACAGTGCGTTATGACCTGAAAGCGTTATCGGCAGGTGACGTGATCACCTATATTGATCATCGTCTGGGCGTTGCCGGCGGACCCGGAAAAATCCAGTTTACAAAGGGCGCCTATCGCCTTGTGTATGATTTTTCCGAGGGGATTCCGCGCCGGATTAACGCGCTTTGCGACCGGGCGCTCTTGATTGCCTATACAAAAAATATTGTCAGGATTGACCGCAAAATTATCCGCGCAGCGGCGCGGGATATTGGCAGTGAGTATTTCCAGAAGACCGTCAGCTTTGGCAGAAAATGGTGGTTGCGTCTGACGGCTTAAAGCCGCCGGAATTTCTTGACCCGTGGGGAGTTATGAGTTACATAAATGACGCTTTGCACAAAATACAGAAGGAAAAGGAATCGTCCTACGCGCTTTACGGAGAGATTGTTTCGTCCGCGGGCAAAAAGCCTGAGGCGGGACATAAAAGGGCTTTAGCTGTAGGCCTGATCACCATCTTCTTCATTGCCGCGGGTCTTGCCGCGTGGCGTTATTGGCCGCACGATCCTGAAACTCCCGAAGTTGTAAAGCTTGTTCAAGGTCCGGGCGTTGCCGTGGCGGAAGTTGCCGCGCCCCTTCCCGCAAAAGTAAAAAAAACGCCTGCAACAAACAAAGATCTTGTCGTGAAGGAAAAGGCAAGCAAGAGTAATGCTTTAATTTTAGAGAACAAATTGAAGCAGAACGCATCGCCGCAACAGGCTGCGGGCGAGGGGGAAATCCTCTTTGCACAGGCCCTGCAAAAGCAGCGCGACGGGAGACTGGCGGAAGCCAAAGAGCTCTATAAGAAGGTTATTCGCAAGAACCCGCGCCATTTCCAGGCCTTGAATAATCTGGGCGTGGTTTATCTGAGGCTGAAAACATACAAATGGGCGATTGTCCGCTTAAAAGACGCCATCAATGTCCAACACAATTATGTCGATGCGCATTATAATCTGGCCTGTCTTTACGCGCAAAAAAATGATACGCGGCAAAGTCTTTTTTACTTGAAAAACGCGGTTAATTTTAATCCGGAAGTCAAGCAATGGGCGGCGCAGGACGACGATTTAAAAAATCTCGCCGATCTGCCCGAGTTCAACAATATAGTGCAGGCAGGGGATCGGTAAAATGACATTCAGGAAGAACGACATGGGGAATTTGATATTACACCTGGCCCTGGCGGCGGTTGTGATGATGGGCGCAATGACGCCCGGATGGGCCGCACGCATCGATGAAGGCGTGTCCGCCAAGCCGGCATCCGCGGTGACGCAGCCTTTGGCGCCGGACGGACCGAAAGAAAAGGCTGTCGTGGATGATCGGGAAAAGAAAACGGGGATGACGGGTCAACTGTCGGCGCCTTTTGCGCCGGAAAAGTCCGCGACCGTTTCCACGCCCCCGCAGGCGGTCGATGCTCCCCGTATTGAAGGCAAAGCAAGCGCGCCCCGGGAAGCCCAGCCGCCTGAAACAAAAACGGCGCCCGCAGAGACATTTGTCCCGCGGGAAACTATTTTACGCAAAGCGGAAGAGAAGCAGTCTGCCGGGAAACCCGCCGTATCCGCGGCAAGAAAAACGTCTGAGAAATACGTCACGCTGGATTTTGATAATGTCAATATTGAAGTCTTCGTAAAATTTGTCAGCGAGCTGACCGGCAGGAATTTCATCATCGATGAAAAAGTCAAAGGAAAGGTCACAATCCTTTCTCCCCGGAAAATTCCGCTTTCCGATGTCTATAAGGTATTCCTGTCGGTTCTGGAAATCAACGGTTTTGCTACGGTTCCCGTGGGGAATATGATCAAGATCGTTCCGTCGGCTGTCGCGCGGGAAAAGAGTCTGGAAACGAGATATAAAAAGGATAATGCAGACGCAGACGACAGAATGGTCACCCAGATCATCGCGCTGGAGCGGGCCAATCCCGACGAAGTCAAGCGCGTGCTGGATCCGATCATTCCCAGAACCAGTTCGGTGCTGTCCTATCCGCCCTCGGGCATTCTGATTATTACCGATTACTTGTCCAATATCCGGCGGCTGCAGGACATTGTCAAGGCGCTGGACGTGGAAGGCGCGGGCGAACAGATTACCTACCTGCCCCTGCGAAATGCTTCAGCGTCCGAAGTGGCCAAGTCTCTGTCAAGTGTTTTTCTGCAACGTCGGCCCAATGTCATGCCGATCAAGATGGTGGCCGATCCCCGAACCAATTCGATGATTATCCTGGCCAGTGTCGGCGATACCGAAAATGTGCGAAAACTGGTGGCGATGATGGATAAAGACGTGCCCCGCGGCGAGTCTAATATTCAGGTCTTTCGCCTGCAAAACAGCATCGCCGAGGATCTGGCCAAGGTGCTCAACAATATCATTAAAGATACGAATGCGGCAACCGGTGCGGCAGCTGTGCCGAAAATCGGCGCCGCGGTTGTGTCCAAGAATGTTCAAATCGTTCCCGATAAGGCCACGAATACGCTGATTATCATGGCCGAACGCGAAGACTATAAAGTTCTGGAGAATATTATCAAACAGCTCGATGTGCCGCGACCGATGGTTTATATTGAAGCACTGATTATGGAAGTCAAGGCCAATAAAGACTTTAAACTGGGCGTGGAATGGAGCGGTGTGAAAAGCACGGGGCAGGTCATGGATGTCGATGGAAGCGGATCAGCGGCCTTTGCCAGTTCCGGCACCGGTGTCCTGCCGAGCCTGACCAGTACCGCCATTACGGGCACTACTAATGTTGCTCTTGGATTCCCCAGTGGTTTTTCCATGGGAATCATTGGCGCGGGTATTAAAATTGGCAACGTGATTTTTCCCAACATCGGCGCGATGGTCCAGGCCTACAAGTATGATTCCGACGTATCCATTCTTTCTACGCCCCAGCTTTTGACCCTGGATAATGAAGAAGCGGAAATCAATGTCGGCGAGAATGTGCCTTATCTGACCCGGCAGGACTCGACGGCATCTCAGACGACTAACGCCGTCAACTATAACACCTATGAGTATAAAGACGTCGGCGTGATTCTGACTATTACGCCGAACATCAATTACGAAGATTTTGTGCGCCTGAAGATTTCCCAGCAGGTTACCAAAGTGAAGTCCGGTGCGGACAAAGCCATGCCGACCACGTTAAAAAGAACGGCCAAGACAACCGTCGTCGTCAAAGACAACGACACGATTGTCATTGCCGGCCTGGTCGGCGACAGCACGGATGACAGCACCAATAAAATCCCCCTGCTGGGCGATATTCCTTTTTTCGGCTGGCTGTTCAAAGCTAAAACCGTGAGCCGGGAAAAAACAAATTTGTATGTCTTTCTCACGCCGCATATTGTCCGCACGCAAAAGGATGCCGCTAAACTTTATGAGGAAAAGAGGGCTTCCATGGGCGAGGTGGTGGAAGGCATCATCAAATTGAATGAAAGAAAACAGGAAAACTATCCTGTCGTCATCAAAAAGCCCGCTGAAAACGACGCGCAGGCGAACCCTTAGCCCGTCAAAGGCAGTTTTGCTTATGTCCACAATGATGAAAGCTTTGAATGTTTTTGCAGGCGATAATCAAAAAGTCGGCGTTTATGACGCCAGGAAAGGATCGTCTCTTGATGAAAAATTGCTTGCCGCGGATGTTCCTTCCGAAACGCTTGCCGAAGCGCACGCCGCCAAAGGCAAGGGCGGCGCCGGATTCTTTGATCTGTTGATCCGCAAAAAAGCCATTGATGAAATCCCGCTTTTGCGTATTTTGTCCGATCATTTCAGCATTCCCTTCTGGCCGGACCTGCCGATGGAAAGCATCGATATCGATTTTACGCAAAACGTTCCGATTGCTTACCTGAAGAAACACAAGATCGTGCCCGTCATCACCGCCGAGGCCCGGGCGATTGCCGTGAATGATCCCGTAAATTTTCAGCCCGCCGACGATTTGCGCCTGCTTTTGCAAATGCCTGATCTGCCGGTGGTTCTGGCGTCGCATGACGCCATCATGGCCGCGATAAACCTGGCCTATGACATGAGCCGCTCTTCCGCCAAAGATTATTTTGAAGAAATCAATGAAACGACGGCCGACGACCTGATTTCGGAAATCAGCGAGACCGCCGATCTGCTCGATGAAACCAGCGATGCGCCGATCATCAAACTGGTGAACCTGCTGGTTGCCGGCGCGATTAAGGATCGGGCCAGCGATATTCACGTCGAACCTTATTCCGGCAAACTGAATATCCGTTACCGCATCGACGGCATTTTGTATGACATATTGAGGCTGCCGCGCCGGATTCAGTCGCCGCTGACATCCCGTCTGAAGATTATGGCCAAGCTTAATATCGCTGAAAAGCGTCTGCCGCAGGACGGTCGGATTGAATTAAAGATTGCCGACCGTCTGGTCGATGTTCGCGTCTCCGTTTTGCCTACGGCTTTCGGCGAGAGGGTTGTGCTGCGGCTGCTGGATAAATCATCCGACATTCTTTTGCTGTCGGATTTGGGGATGCACGACGACCGCATCAGTATGCTCAACCGTCTGATCAAATCGCCGTACGGCATCCTTCTGGTGACCGGCCCCACCGGCAGCGGCAAGACCACGACCCTGTACGCGGCGCTGTCCACCATTAACCGGCCGGAAATCAATATCATCACCATTGAAGATCCGATTGAATATCAGATGGACGGCGTCGGACAGATTCAGGTCAATCCCAAAATTGATCTGACCTTTGCCGCCGGACTTCGTTCCATCGTTCGCCAGGATCCGGACGTCATCCTGATCGGAGAGATCCGCGACCGGGAAACCGCGGAAATCGCCATCCAGTCGTCCCTGACCGGCCATCTGGTTTTTTCGACGCTCCACACCAATGACGCAGCCAGCGCCGTGACGCGTCTGATTGATATGGGGGTTGAGCCGTTTCTCGTCACCTCGTCCGTTGTGGCGATTATTGCGCAGCGTCTGGTCCGCGTTCTTTGCCCGCATTGCAAGGAAGTTTATATGCCCGATGAAGAAACCCTGTCCAACCTGGGGCTCAGGTCATCGGTTTTGAAGCATAATACCTTTTACCGCAAAAAGGGTTGCAATCTGTGCATGCAGACGGGTTTTCACGGACGGTCGGCAATTTTTGAAATTCTGATCGTGGAAGACAATATTCGAAGAATGGTTTTGAAAACATCCGATGCCAATCAGATCAGCGACTTGGCCATTAAACAGGGCATGATCACGCTTCAGCAGGACGGCATTCAAAAGGTGCTGGCCGGTGTTACGACGACAGAGGAAGTGCTGCGTGTCACAAGATCCCTGAGCCGTAAAGATGATATCGTTCAGGAAACCTGAATCATCCGCTTTCAGTCTGAGAGCTTCCGTCTATTCACTTTTTCCACATCTTCCGGGGTATTGAGATTTTTAAAAAGGCGTCCATCCGGGTTGAACGGCCGAATCTGTTCTTCGCCGATGGAAAGGACGCGCCTGTCGCGATAGAAGCCGGTGATTTTGAGTTTGTCCAGCAACAGCAGTCTTTTGATGGAAGGCAGACAGTCATGCGAGTAAATCGCATGCAGGGGTTGATACCCGTCTGTTGTTTCCGGGACGATCACGTCAGGTTTTCCCGTCTGCGAAACGAGGTAATCGATAAAGCCTTTATGCAAATGCGGCATGTCGCAGGCGCTGACAAAAGCGTAAGGATTTTTTGCATAGCACAATCCTGTGTAGATGCCGCACAGTGGTCCTTTCCCTTTGTAAATATCGGTGACAACGGCGGCGTCCGTAAATTCGATATACGAGAGAGGATCATTCGTCACGATAATGATTTCGGCGAATACCTCACGATAAATTTTCAGGGTGTTGTCAATCAGGCGGGTTCCGTCAATTTCCAGAAACGCTTTATTCGCGCCCATGCGGGAATTTTTGCCGCCGGCCAGAATAATCCCGCTGATATTTGTTTTCCTGTCTGACACTGTTGACTCCTCAGCGAACTGAAGTTTCCCTTGATTTTCAGAAGCCTTATTTGTTGCGTGATTCGATGCGCACCAGATAGCCCTGTGCAACCGGCGGCAGATCGGCTGCGTTTGCCTCATCCGTGTCGATGTGCATTTCCAGTTTATAACCCGGTTTCACGCGGACCA
>CAYOPU010000007.1:0-31760 GCA_964405915.1 uncultured Smithella sp.
GCACCGATCACGGCCATGGCTGACGGATTGAAAAATGGCGCGACGGATGCCGGGTTCGGATGTTTCCGTGAAGGCGCAACGGGCCTGCCGGTCAGACGCACCAGGGCGTCAACGGCCAAAACGCCATCCGGATAGGCGATCAGGGGATTGATGTCAATTTCCAGGATGTCCGGACTGCTGGTTATCAGCCGGGAGAGAGAGGTGATGGCGCCGGCAATCGCCATAATATCCAAAGGTTCCCGGGAGCGGTAGCCGTCAAGCAGGGCCACGCCTTTCAGACGCCGAAGCATGGCCACGGCGGCCTGTTTATCCACGGGTGCAAGGTCGATGGCCGTATCGCGGAAAATTTCGGTAAAAATGCCGCCGATGCCGGCGAGGACCACGGGTCCGAAAACGGGGTCTCGTCTGGCACCCAGGATGAGTTCGGTACCCGGCTTGGCCATCTTCTGTACTAGAAGCGTATGGGGAACGTCGGGAAATTTATTTTTCATTTCCCGGACGGCTTTGCCTAATGAGGCTTCATCCTTGATATTCAGCGCCACGCCGCCCCGTTCGGTCTTGTGCGGGACGTCGGCAGAACATATTTTGAGCGCGACGGGAAAGCCCAGCCGATGCGCCGCCGCCGCGGCTTCTAAACCGTCATGTGTCAAAACATTGTCGATGACAGGGATTCCCGACTCCGCAAGCAGCATTGCCCCGTCAAACTCGTTGAGTGTGATGATCTTGTTTTTCAGCACGAACATACCTCCTTCCATCCGCTGAAGAGATATAAGAAAAGCAGGTTAGTCTGTCAACCAAAAACACGCGAACAGGAAGAACCCGGCAAGTTATGTCCTTGAAAAAAAAATATAAATATTATAGTAAGTAAAAAATTCACAATGCCGGGCGAAGGAAACGAAGCGATGATTTTAGGCCAGGAGCAGCTCGATCACATACACCATATTTTAAGTGAAAATCTTATTGGTTCAGGGTTTCGGAGTGTGATGCTGATTGATACGGGAGGCAACGTGATTGCATCGATCAGTAACCCGGATGAGACGCTCGACTTATATTCACTGGCTGCGCTGGCCGCCGCCAACTTCGGGGCCATGAGCTGCATGGCCAGAATTATCGGTGAAGATAAATTTTCTCTTTTATTTCACAAGGGTGAAAAGGATAATATTTACTTTTGTGAAGTGAACGAGGAATTGCTGCTGGTGAATATTTTCAGCACTCAGAGTTCGCTCGGTTTCCTCAGAATGAAAATGTCCAGGGTTATTGAGGAATTGCTGGCAATGTTGACTTGATGGCTTAAGCGCATTTCCCGATGTTTTCAGGGAAATATGGTTGTATAAAGATTTTGGAGAACAGGGGGTGTCAGTTTGTCATTTATTAATTTAAAAGATAAAGTTATCCAGGCCAAGGTGGTTTATTATGGTCCGGGAAGATGCGGTAAGACAACAAATCTGGAATATATATTCGAAAAATGTCGTCATCAGGTCAATTCGGAGATGGTCACGGTTAAAACACAGGGTGACCGCACGTTATTTTTTGATTTTTTCCCTCTGGATATGGGGAAAATTGGCGGGTTTGAAGTCAAAATTCAACTCTACACCGTTCCGGGCCAGGTGAAGTATGACTCCACCAGACGGCTTGTTTTAAAGGGCGTTGACGGCGTTGTTTTTGTCGCGGATTCCGCGGCTGATCGCCGGGAGAAAAATATTGTTTCCCTGCAAAATCTGGCGGAGAATCTCAAGCTCTACAGAAAAGATATCCATGATACCCCGCTCGTTCTTCAATACAATAAAAGAGATCTTGCTAAAGAAGGCGTTGAAATTCTGGATATAGAAACACTGGAACATGATCTCAATGCGGATCTGAAAGTTCCCGCATTCGAAGCCAGTGCAGTCGCGGGAGACAATGTGGTTACGACCCTCAAAAAAATTATTGCCTTAACGATGCTATCTCTGCAAAAGCAGCTGAAACAGGAGCGATAAAATGACCAATAAAGAAGATTCGGCGTTTCTTCAGGAACTGGAAAGTCGTCTCGACAGTCTCTTTGGTGAAGACACGAAACCGGTTAAAGCAAACGGCCCTGTTGCTCCTCCGTCAGATATGGAAGGAGCTACCGTCAGCGTCAAGACGGAGGAAAGCCGTCTTGACAGCGTCTTTGGTGAAAACGCTAAACCGGCTAAAGCAAACGGCCCTGTTGCTCCTCCGTCAGATATGGAAGGAGCTACCGTCAGCGTCAAGACGGAGGAAAGCCGTCTCGACAGTCTCTTTGGTGAAGACACGAAACCGGCTAAAGAAGAAGCGCCTGGCGCTTCTCCGTCAGATATGGAAGGGGAGACCGTCAGCGTAAAGACGGAAAGTACCTGGGCCATGGAGGAAAACCGGGAAGCTCCAGCCAGCGAAGAAACAAACCGGAAAATGGAAGTCGTTGCGGATGAACTGCCGGCGCAAGATAGATTTCAGCCCACTGCCGCTGAAATCGATAAGAGTTTTTTGGAAATATTCGGCGATGACGAAAAACATCGCGCTGCTGAGGAGACGGATGAAAATCTGGAGGATATGGCAGTGATTGCCCAGGCTGCGCAGAAGGAATGCACGGTTTCCGACTTCCCGGCGATCGAAAATCTCAAAAGCGTCGTTTTATCGCTGGAATGGGAAATTAATGACCGGATTCTGCAACAACTGGAAGATGAGAGCAATAAATTATATCTGTTGCAGCCGGGGGACCGTATTGCCCAGGGATTATTAAGAATTCTCCGCTTTATCGGACGGTATCTCCAGGTGAAGGGGGAAAGTTCAAATCAGGATTCCGTCAATTTGTTGTTGTCCGTTTTCGATCATCTGGAAAATGTCATGGTTTCGGAAGGGATGACGGAAACTGAAAAAAATGAACATTTAATGGAAAGTATCAAGCAATATCGATATTGGGTGGAAAGAACAGATCTTGAAAGTCCTGCCGGGACACAAGCCGCGGAAACTTTCCTTCATGAGAGCAGAACTCTGGAAATGGAATCGTCGGAAGACAAGGTTCATGAAGAGCAGGAATGGAAAGAAACGCCTCTTGCGGATATTCATATGGATGACGAAAAACCATCGGCGGCTGAAATCGATAAAGCCGCGGATGAAGAGACGTTCCGGCGGGAGTGGGCGCCTCTTGTCCAAACCCCGCCAATTTCCAGGGACGAAATGCAGCCCGCCTATAACGGGGACGTGGAGCGGACGATTGAGACCATCAAAGATTTGCCGCCTCATGAAGCATTTGCCTATGCGCTGGAGGAATTAAGAAAGACGTTTCAGACCGAGATCGATGCTCTAAAAGAAGAGATCCGTTTCCTTAAAAACAACAGATAATTTCAGGATGCTTGCCATGGATAATAAAAGTGAGTTTTTTGATTTAAAAAGAGAGAAGCGGGAACTGGATGGTTTCTTGTCCGCGATTGAAGAAGAGTTGTCTATTCTGAATAATTTTTCGTCCGTGATTGAAGAAGAGCCGTCTGTCTCTATGCAAGATGCCGCTAAAACGGAAGTCACGCTTTCTTCCGCAACGGAAAACACCCTCGTCTTTGAAGACACGTCCCCTGAAATATCCGGCTCAGGGTTGGAAATGCCTGCGATGCGGTCTGAAAAGTTACCCGAACAGACGGTTACGGAGACCGGGACCTTTATGTCGGGCGATCATGAATTTCTTTCAACATCCGCGGAGGTTTTACCGGAGCCGGATGAAAAGGCCGCTTCGGAGAGCGCGGAGATGTCTGCAACGCTGGATATGCCTGTCATGGAAATGGAAGAGGCGTCAGCGCAGTCGACGCCTGAAGAGATGCCGGGTGATGATCAGCCCATTCGTTTTGCGCCGCCGATAAACGAGGAGCGGGCCTCCGGACTGCCGGAAGGTTATGAAACGATGACACGTTCTGATGAACGTAGGGAATACGATGAACCGGCGTTTGCGGAGACGCCGCCGGAAGAGAAAAAAATATTAAAAAAGCCTGTCCCGGAAAAGAAAAAGGGTAGGTCTAATGCCTATGATTTCGAGCCGGAAAATAAAAGTGCCAAAGCGGGAATCTGGAAGTGGATCGGGTTGGGGGTCGGGTTGGTCGTCATCCTGCTGATTGCTTTGCTGGTCGGATATTTCTGGTTCTCTTCTGGGGGGGGCGGTAAAACAATGAATATCATTAAATCGTATATCCCTGGTTTAAAAACTGAGCAGGGCGCCGTACCGTCATTTGCGGAAGGGATCAAGCTGGTGAATGTCCGGCAAAAACTGATTTATAATAAACATCTTCGAAAAAGTGTCAGGGTGATTGAAGGCCTCGCGATGAATGCAACGCTTCGTCCCGTTTCAAAAATAAAAATTGTGGCGAATCTTTATAACACGGAAGGAATGCTGCTGGCGTCAACGGAATCTTTTTGCGGCAATATTATGATTGATGACCAATTGGAAAGTTTGGATGCAAAAGGGATTCTTGCGGCGTTGAAAGACGTGAAAACGATGGAAGACCGGGTTCCCCCGCGGGGACAGATGCCTTTCATGGTTGTTTTTGCCGGTGAACCGGCGGGGGGTTTCAAACTGTCCGTATTGCCTGTTGATGTGAAGACGCATTAAACGATGATAATTAAAAAATATAATGCTTGCTATTTATCGGCTTTGTTTGTAGAAACCCCGCAGGAATAGCGATAAATATTGACCTTCCCACCTTTCTTTCCCGGAAATTTGCTAAGGGTAATCCCGCTAATCAGAATAGAATCCAGATGGCATGCCGTTTTTGAGGCCTGTCCTTCAGGCGCCGGACGTGCGTTTGCAGGGCCTGCCTTTACCAGCCTGATAACGGTTTGCATCGGGTTTAAATGTTAACGAATGCTGGTAACATAAAATAAAGGATAAAAAATGAGTTTTGAGAAGTTTAAGTTAGATGAAAAAATACTGGCCGGCGTTAACGCCGCCGGTTACAAGAAGCCGACGCCTATTCAGGCGCAGGCTATTCCATCCATCAGGGAAGGCAGGGATATGATGGGGCTGGCCCAGACAGGAACCGGCAAGACAGCTGCTTTTGTGCTGCCGATTTTACAGCGTTTGATGCAGGGGCGGCGCGGTCCGATACGCGCTCTGATCATTGCGCCGACGCGGGAATTAAGTGAACAGACCCATGAAGCGATTATGCAACTGGGACAAAAAACAGGGCTTTGCAGCACGACCATCTATGGTGGTGTCAGTATCAATAACCAGATCAATCGGCTGCGTTCCCGTGTCGATATCATTTCGGCCTGTCCCGGCCGCCTGCTGGATCATATCGGCCGCGGCACGCTGGATTTGTCATCCGTGGACGTGCTGGTGCTGGATGAGGCGGATCATATGTTTGATATGGGCTTCCTGCCGGATGTCCGCAGAATTGTCAAGCATTTGCCGGCGAAGCGCCAGACGCTGCTCTTCTCCGCCACCATGCCCGGCGAGATTCGCTCTCTGGCCGACGACCTGCTTTGTAATCCCGTCCACATTCAGGTAGGAGATACCGCGCCGGTGATGACGGTTGCCCACACGTTTTATCCGGTGCAAACGGAGCAGAAAACAGCCTTGCTCAAGGATATTCTCGAAAAGACCGACACCCGGTCGGTCCTGGTCTTTACCCGGACAAAATCGCGCGCCAAAAACCTGGCCGAGCAATTAAACAGAATCGGACATAAAGTGACATCTTTACATGGCAATCTGACGCAGCAGAAGCGCAAACAATCCCTGGATGGATTTCGAGACGGCCGCTATGAAGTGATGATTGCCACGGATATCGCTGCGCGCGGCATCGATGTGACCCGTATCTCGCATGTGATTAACTATGATATGCCGGCAACCGCGGATGCTTATACGCATCGTATCGGCAGAACCGGACGCGCCATGAAAACCGGAGATGCGTTTACCTTTATTACCGGGCAGGATGGCGAACTGTTGCGCTCGCTGAAGAAAATGCTGGGAGAGAAGCTGCAATACCAGCGTGTGGAAGGATTAACCGTCAGCCCGTCGGTTTGTGAATTGACGGGGACTCGCACGACTGATCTTGCAAGACCGCGTAACGGCGGCGGGAAACTGTTTTCGTCCCGGACGCCGTCGGCCAGACGTCCCGGCCAACGCTCATTTAAAGATGCGGGCGGGATATCCTGGTCGCATCGCGCGCCGCAAGCGGCATAAAAACATCAGCGCCTGGGGGAGTCCAAAAGCGTTATCTGGGTTTGGCCTCCTCCAGCAATGCTTTAATCTGCGCATCCTTGGCTGTCCACAAATCCTGAATCCACTGCTGAAAAGCCGCCTGAAATTCCTGGTCATTTTCATAATCCCTATCCAGAAAATTCGGCGGTATTTCCACGGAAGAAACGCGCACAATGATCCTTTTCAATTTGCCGCATAAAAACTCCCAGAAGGTCGGAATGCCGTCGGGATAGACAATCGTAATATTCAGCAGAGAATTAAATTTATCACCCAACACATTCAGGGCCAGCGCCATGCCGCCGGCTTTGGCCTTCAGCAGGTATTGATGGGGTGAATTCTGGCGGTCGTGCTTCGCTTTTGTGAATCGTGTTCCTTCCAGAAAATTCATCACGCTGGTGGGAACCGTGCCAAATTTTTCGCAGGCCTTGCGCGTTGCTTCATAATCCTTGCCTTTTTGCTCGGGGTGGTCTTTCAGATAGGCGGAACTGTGTCGATACAGGAAAGGGTAGTCCAGCGCCCACCACGCAAAACCCATTAAAGGCACCCTGATCAGTTCTCGCTTAATGAAGAATTTCAACAGGGGAATGCGGCGATTCAACAGATACTGCATCGCCAGGATGTCAACCCAGGATTGATGATTACAGACAACCATGTACCAGCCATGATAATTTAAGCTGTCCACACCCTGAACATCCCAATGCGTCTTTTGAGTAAGGCGCATCCATCCGATATTACCGGCAATCCAGTTCTCCCCTATCCAATGGAGGATCCTGTTGATGACCTTGAGCAGCGGTGTCCAGGGGAAAAGGATTTTCGGAATAGAGAAGATGAATAAGATAGAAACCCAGAACACAACATTTATGCAAAGAAGAAAACTTGCGATAGAGCCCACAAGGACTGACGGCAGAAAATTCAGCATGAGTTACCCCTTAAGTGTTCGATATTGCCCAGTGCCTTAACACGGGTTGACGGATTGGTCAAAGAATTCCTGTCAATTTCTCTTCCGATAGCAATATTTTATCCGGTGATGTATAAGCTTTCCCTATGAAATCAAAAGCGGAACAAAGGCATCAGGGATGGATTGTCTATATTTTGCGCTGCTCGGATGGCAGCTTTTATACCGGGGCGACAAACTATCTTGAAAAAAGGTTGAAAGATCACAACCGGGGAATGGCCTCCAAATATACACGGTCCAGAAGACCGGTGGCCTTACTGGCGACAAGCGTTGACATGAATAAAAGTGAGGCCTTGCGCCTGGAAATTAAAATCAAAAGATTGCCTAAAATAAAAAAAATCGCCTTTTTGAAAAGCGTTGTGTCCGGAAAATAAACATTGAAGCGATCGGCTGAACCGTAACGCATCTCTGATCCTCATCATCATCGTAAACGAGGGGAGATCTGTCGAATTCATCTTGACATTTTTGTGAAAATATTTAACCATTCCGTTAAACCGATTGGTTAAATATGCTGCCCGGTAAAAACAGGCAGCCGGATCTTATAGAAGGAGCAAAGAAAAATGAACGATAAAGGCTTCCGCATGATCATGTTGTGTGCGGCTTTGTTTGCGCCCTTTACGGGTATTGCCGCCCAGAGGCTGACCCTGGATGAAAGTATCGATATGGCGTTAAAAAGAAGTTTATCGATCAGCATGGCCAGGGAAGGCGTGAAGGGCGCGGAAGCGCGGAAGCGGGAGGCGATGACCGGCTTTCTTCCGAAAATGAACACATCTTATAATTATACGCGTCTCAACGAGGATCCCGGTTTCTTTTTTCAGGGCATGGCGCCCCTGATACCGGCTGGTACGATGATGACGGGTACAAAAGATAACTATAACTGGGTCATTGAAGCCAGACAGCCCGTTTTTGCGGGTGGCGGAATTCTGGCAAATTATCAGGCCAATAAAATTGCCGAGGACGTCGCCCGCGCTGAAGAAACAGCAAAAATGCAGCAGGTTGTCCAGGACGTCAAGATTGCCTATTTCCAGATTCTGCGGGCAGGGAGAATTCAGGAAACGGCGGAGCAATCGGTTGAGATGCTGAATGCGCATCTCGGTATCGCAAGAAATTATTATCGCGTCGGTTTGATTCCGAAGAATGATTTGTTGCAGGCCGAAGTAGAGCTGGCTAACGGGAAGCAGGCGCATTTTCGGGCGAAAAATGCCGTCACGCTTGCAAAATCTCAATTCAATACACTTTTGAGGCGTGATCTATCGGATGGCGCGGATGTTGTGGATATCCTGACCTATCAGCCCATGAAGCAATCTTATGAAGCTTGCCTGGAGACGGCGAAACAAAACAGACCGGAATTGAAAATGGCCGAACTTGCGGTCGCTCAGGCCGGTAAACTGGTGAAGGCCGCGCAAAGCGACTATTTTCCGGCGCTCAGCGTGTCTGGCAACTACACCCGGTTTGGCGACAATCCGTCTGTTTCGGGCAGCGCCTATAAGGACATGGAAAGCTGGACCGTGATGGCCGTGGCCAGCTGGAATTTCTGGGAATGGGGGAAAACAAAATATCGCGTTGACGCCGTCAGGGCGAAAGAAAAACAGGCCGCGGATGCGGCAAGGGAATTACAGGACCGTGTTTGTCTGGAAATAAAACAGGCTTATTTAGCCCTGGAGGAGGATGCCAATCAAATCGGCATTTCACAAAAAGTGATTGAACAGGCCGAAGAGAATTTTCGCATTTCGGAAGCCCGGTACAAGGAAAGAGTGGCGCGATCGACGGAAGTTCTTGACGCCCAAACATTGTTGACGAAGGCAAAATCGGATTATGCCAATGCTCTGGCGGATTATCATATCAGTCAGGCAAAGCTGCAAAGGGCCATGGGAATTATCAAATGAAGAAACGATGATGATGAAAAAGGATAAAAACGCGGATACTCCGGGAAAGACGGCGGACAGGATTTTCACGGCGGCGCGGGCGATGTTCGCTGAAAACGGCTACAGTGGGACGAGCATGGACGCAATCGCCGGGCGGGCCGGCGTGAACAAGGCCACGCTCTATTATCAGATCGGTGATAAAGACACGCTCTATGCCCATGTCATTCATCAGGTTATCGGCAATGTCGCGTCGGGTTTTGCCGAGGCTGTCGCCGCAGTTGATGCGCCGGAAGAAAAGCTTAAAGTATATATCAACGGCCTTGTTGCTGCTGTGGATAATAATCCCGACCTGCCGCCGATCATGATGCGCGAACTGGCGGGAGGCGGAACGCATTTACCCCGTGTTGTGATAGAGGACATGGTTGCCGTAATCTCCATTCTGTTTGGCATTCTGGAACAAGGCAAAAAAAAAGGTGTTTTTGTCGCAGTGGCGCCGTTTCTGATCCACACGATGATTATGGGAACTATCCTTCTTTATACAAAAGCGACGCCGATTATTGACAAACAGGACTGGTTGCCTTCCGCCATTAAGGCGCGCGATAAAAAAATAAAAGGCAGCCTGGCGGAGGACGTGGCGAAGTTAGTCCTCAAGGCGATCAAACGATGAAGATGACGCCGTCCAGTACTTCCGGCACATGTGACGACGGCCGCCACGCGCAGACTTTCATGTTTTAAGAAAATGGAGAAGAAATTTTGAAAAAGAAAATGATCATCATCGTGTTTGTCACCTTGTTTATCGGGGTGGGGGCCTTTGTCTATTTCGGGCAGCAAAGCGGCAGCCCAAATGAACTGTTCTTTTCCGGTACGATTGAGACCACTCAAGCGAAAATGTCCTTCCAGGTGCCCGGGCGCATTGCTGCGGTTCATGTGCGGGAGGGCCAGCCGGTTACTCAAAATCAGATCATTGCAGAACTGGACCGTGCGGAGTTTCAGTCGCGCTATGATCAGGCCAATGCAAATTTGCAGCGTGCGAGGCAGATCAAACAGCAGGCCGAAATCGTTCTGAATATCAATCAAAAAACATTGCCGGCGGAAGTCTCCCGTGCGGAGGCCGGCATGAAAAGCGCACACGATACGCTGGCTGACGCGGGGAAGAATTACCGGCGTTTTGAAGATCTCTTTCAGCAGGGCGTGGTGACGGAAAAGGAAAGGGATTCCATGAAGCTCGGTTTGGACATGGCCCAATCGCGTCTCCAGGAAAGCGAATCACTGCTCAGGCTGGCGAAAGGTAACCTGACCAGAATCGAGGCGGCGCGTCAGGAAATCGAAACCGCCGCAGCCCAGATGGATGTCGCTCGGGCTGCGCTCCATCAGGCCGACATTCAACTGGGCTATACACAGTTAAAATCGCCTTTGCATGGCGTGGTCACCAGCCGCAATATTGAACCGGGAGAGACTGTCAATGCCGGGCGGGAAGTGATCACCATTTCCGATCTGGCGCGCGTCGATTTGAAAATATATGTCGATGAAACTCAGATCGGAAAAGTGAAACCCGGCCAGAAAACGGATATCAAAGTCGATACGTTTCCGAACAAAACTTTCACAGGTTATGTCTCTTTTGTTTCTCCGGAAGGCGAATTTACGCCCAAAATTATTCAGACGAAAAAAGAACGGGTGAAGCTTGTCTATCTGGTCAAGGTGTCCATTGTCAATCCGAACTTTGAACTCAAAGCGGGAATGCCGGCGGATGCCTGGCTGCGTTAATGATAGGGTCCCGGATGGCAGAAGCCCCTGAAAATTATCCGCCGATGGTGGAAGTCAAAAACGTTACCCTCCGCTTTAATCTTGTTGATGCGGTCAAAGACGTTTCCTTCCAAGTCGATAAGGGCAATATTTTCGGCCTCGTCGGTTCCGACGGCGCCGGAAAATCAACGCTCTTGCGGCTGATTGCCACCATGATCAAGCCATTGCTGGGCGAAATTTTTGTGGGCGGCCTCAATGTTGTTACCCAGCGGCAAAAAATCAAAAACATTATCGGTTATATGCCCCAGCGGTTCGGTCTGTATCAGGATCTGACGGTCGAAGAGAACATGCAGTTCTTCATGGATGTTTTTGATATACCGCGCAAGGAAAGAAAGGCGCGCAGGGAGAAATATCTGGGATTTTCCAATCTTCTGCCTTTTGTAGACAGGCTGGCCGGCAATCTTTCCGGAGGCATGAAGCAAAAACTGGGGCTGGCTTGCGTGCTGGTACACGAGCCGCAATTGTTGATTCTGGATGAACCGACCAACGGGGTTGATCCGGTGTCCCGGCATGAATTCTGGGAAATACTGGGCAGTATGAAAAAAGAAGGCATGACGATCATCGTTTCCACAGCCTATCTGGATGAAGGCGAGCGCTGTGACAGCCTGGGATTGATGCATCGTTCCATTCTGATGGATACGGCAACTCCCGCCAGTATTCGCGGCAGTTTCCCGACGCTGGAAGAGGCAATTATCGAACGCATTAAAGAAGTGGATGGAGATCTGGCACATGACACTTTCCAACTCTGATTCCATTTCCGTGACGAATCTGGAAAAAAAATTCGGCGCTTTTGTCGCGGTCAACAAAATCACCTTCTCGGTAAAGAAGGGCGAGATATTCGGATTCCTGGGCGCCAACGGTTCGGGAAAGTCCACGACTATCCGCATGCTTTGCGGCATTATCACGCCCACGTCCGGCGGCGGAGTCGTTGCCGGGCACGACATGATGACGGATGTGGAGGAAATCAAACATTCCATCGGCTATATGTCGCAGAAATTTTCTCTCTATGAAGATTTAACACCCTTCGAAAATTTGCGCTTTTATCTGGGAGTTTATGATGTGCCGGAAGCACATTGGCCCGAGCGTATTAATTGGGTCTTGGATATGACGCGCTTGCAGGATGTCCGCAATCGCAAAACGAAAGAATTGCCGCAGGGCTGGCGCCAGCGTCTCGCGCTGGGTTGCTCGCTTTTGCATAAACCGGAGATTCTCTTTCTTGATGAGCCTACTTCCGGTGTTGATCCCGTCACCAGAAGCCATTTCTGGAACTTCATCAAACAACTGGCCCACGGCGGGATGACGATATTTGTAACCACCCATTACATGGATGAGGCGCGTTTTTGCGAGAGGATCGTGATGATCAATGAAGGGAATATCGTGGCGTCGGGCAGCCCCGCGGAAATTATCGCCCTCGCCTGTCCGGGCAATCCGGACGCTCACTTGAATGATGCTTTCATAACGTTAATGAAGAGGGATGAGACTTGAAATTCATCAGACTCAAAGCCATTGTCCGCAAAGAATATTATCATTTGATCCGGGATTACCGCAGTCTTTATCTGGCCTTCGCGATTCCGCTGATCCTGATTATTCTTTTCGGCTATGCGCTGAGCCTTGATGTGGATAACGTGGAAACGGTATATATTGATTACGATAGATCCGAACTCAGCCGCGATTTTGTCCGCAAACTGGACGCATCGTCTTATTTTCATGTTTCCCAGAGGTTGTCACGGACAAAAGATGCCATAGATTCCCTCGATCATGACCGGGCAAAAGTAATCATTGTCATCCCGCCTGATTTCATGAAAAACATCCGCGCCGACAGGGAAATTCAAATGCAGATCATCATTGACGGCAGCGACCCGACTTTCGGAAACATTATCCGTGGCTACGTGACCGCCTTTACCGAACAATACAATCAAAAGTTATTGATCAGTTTCCTGAACCGGCAGGGACAGGAACAAATAAAACCGCCGGTGGACGGACGCGTCCGTATCTGGTTCAATGAAGATTTGGAAAGCCGCAATTTTATCATTCCGGGAATCATCGCCGTCATCATTATGATTGTTGGCGCGCTTCTGACGTCGCTGATCATTGCGCGGGAATATGAAAACGGCACCATGGAAACCATCAAATCCATTCCGGTCAGCGCCGGAGAATTGCTGCTGGGCAAAGCCATTCCTTATTTTCTCATCGGCCTGGCGAATGTATTCATCGCCATTCTGCTGGGCCAGCTACTGTTCGGCATCGTCATGAAAGGGAATTTCTGGCTGATGCTGGCCTCCGCATCCCTTTATTTATGTGTCGCGTTGTCTTTGGGACTTTGGATTTCCAATGTAACAAAATCACAATTAATGGCCAACCAGATAGCCATTTTAACAACGTACCTGCCGTCGCTTCTTCTTTCCAACTTTGTTTTTCCCGTCATCAATATGCCGAAATTCTTACAGTGGCTTACTTTAGCTGTTCCGGCAAGGTATTTCATTGATATTTTGTCGGGGGTTTATCTGCGTAATCTTGGCTTTGCCTATTTGTGGCCGAGTATGCTGGTTCTGGCTTTGATGTTTACGGTACTGACGTTTTTTAACTTCAGATTATTAAAGAAGGAAGGGCTATGAGCTGGCTTCGAATCAGAGAACTGGTGCGTAAGGAATTTATTCAGCTTTTCAGCGACAGGCGAAATCGCATGATGATGCTGGTTTTTCCTTTTATTCAAATGTTCATTTTCGGCTATGTCGTCAATTACGATATTACCAATATTCGCGTGGCTGTTCTGGACCATTCTCAAACCTCCGAGAGCCGCAAACTTGCCGAAAGCTTTACCGGCAGCAAAATATTTCACATAACAAATAATGTGGCTGACGAACGTCAGATGACCGAACTGCTGCTGCGGGAAAAAGTTGATATGGGTATCAAAATCTCTCAGGATTTCGCGTCTGTGATCAGGAAAGGACAAACAGCGCCTATCCAGATTCTTGTTGACGGCTCCATGAGCAACATGGCTTCCGTGAGAGTGGCTTATACGGCTTCTGTTCTGGATAAATTCAACCGCGAAGCACTGCGCGAACTTTATCCGATGAATATGAGCTATGGCAAAGTGGATGCGCGAATCAGAACCTGGTACAACCCCAATCTCAACAGCCAGCACTTTTTTGTTCCCGGAATTGTCGCCGTCTTAATAATGGTTACTGCTTTTATTCTGACCTCTATCGCCATCATCAGGGAAAAAGAAGACGGCACCATGGAACAATTAATTGTCACCCCCTTAAAATCATACGAGTTCATCATCGGCAAAACGATTCCCTATATTATTCTTTCTCTGTGCCAGATGGGGGCGGTCATTCTTCTGGCCATTTACTGGTTTGAGATACCTTTAGCGGGAAGTGTTCCGCTGCTGTTTCTTGCCACCTGCCTGTTTTTGCTGAGCACGCTGGGCATCGGACTCTTTATCTCGACAATATCCGCAACCAAACAGCAGGCCATGATGACCTCCTTCTTTTTCATTCTGCCGTTTTTTATGCTCAGCGGTTTTGTTTTTCCCATTGCCAATATGCCCCTGGTTGTGCAGTGGCTTACTTATCTTAATCCGCTCAGATTTTTTCTGGTCATTCTCCGGGTTATTTTTCTCAAGGGGGTAGGCTTTGATGTGCTCTGGCCCCAGTATCTGGCGCTGACGATATTGGGAATTGTTGTTTTTTTCGGCGCGATTGCCCGCTTTGAAAAACGGCTGGATTAGTGTAAAGAAGAAACCACAGGCTATAGGTGAGAGGCAATAGGTTATCGGAATATGCTGAAGGTTGTTGAAGATGAAAAACTGATTGCGAGATATGCGCGGCAGCTGGCCAAAAGCTTCAAACCCTTTAGGGATGAAAAGGTTAAGGTGAAGCTGGGGCATCAGGGGGCGAGCTTCGGGGCGAAGGTATCCTGGTCTAAAAGGCTGGGTATCTGGATATTTTCACAGGTTACCCAAGATGTTCGCTACTGGAATGCATTCGGCATCGGTAAGCCGCGGGTGGCGGGCCATCTGCCGATAACGGCGGAGATCAATTTCCCCTGGGCGGGAATCGACCGCAAAACAGGCGCGGCCTTTGCCAAAGATGCGTGCAATCGTATTTTTGTCATTCACCGGGGTAAAATCGGCGGTGGAAAAAAGGGAATCGGGAAGTCCCTGTTTGCAGAGAATTATCGCGGTAGCTGGGCCTGGATGGAAGACGGAGACACGCTGACTCAGGTTGCGGTGATTGGCGCGCTCGGAAGCGACCGTTTTGCCCTCCAGGCCGCTCAATTTGTCGGTAAAATCGAAAAGCTGAAATCAACGGCGTCTTTTTCATCCCAAACATCGATCAATTTTCCCGAAGTATCTTTTCATGAGGAACTTGTCGGAGATCCGCCCTCTTCGGATTTTTATCAGGATGACTGCGACTGTGATCATGATTTGATTATCAGCCATCTGGCCGCGTTGCTTTCCCGACGGAAATTGAAAATCGGCAATGATGCGCATGTCGAATTGTTCGCGATGCAGCCTTCCTCGGACGTTATCTCTCATATTTTCGCCGCTTCCGCAGGAAGGAGCGAGCAAAGTGTACTGGCTTGTGCGGCAAAGTTGCTTTTGCGGAAATCCGGCATGGCAGGTCATCCTTCCGCTGTTTTAATACTGCCGGAGGATAAAGCGGATGAGTATGATCAGCCAATGCGGCGGATCGGCATTGACGTATCCGGTTATCGCCTGGAAGGCGAACGCATAATATTCCCGGATCCGGGAAAAATCAAGCTTGACCAAAATTCGCAGTTGTGAAAATATCCTCGGAGCAGGTACTCTGAACAGGTAAGTGCCGATGCTTTTTTACTATTATTCGTTTTTACGTTTTTTTAGAAAGGGATATCCATGATTAAGGAACGAAGAAAGCGAACAAGAGTTCCCGTGAAGTTTGAACTGACGGTAGAAGTCAAGGGGAAAAAAATAAAAGTTCAAACGAACAACATCAGTATGACCGGAGTCAATATCACGAGCCCGCATCGGTTCACGGCCGGTGAAAGATGCATCATTGATTTATATCTCAACGAAGAAGTGCATTTAAGCATTGAAGCCAAAATTCTCCGTTCCGAAGATAAAGAAACCATTGCCTCTTTTCTGGTCATGGATGAAGAGAGTTTCTATCACTTAAAGAGGCTTTTGCAGTATAATGCCCCGGATTCCGATCAGATTGAAAAAGAAATGCTGAAACCGGCTTTTACTTAGGTCGGGTCAACCGTGTCCTGATCGACGGTTTATCGATTGGCAGCCGGGATTTATTCAAATATTTTGAACGCACGCAACGGTAACCATACCCGCTTACGGAAAGGAAAGGTTCTCAGGAGAGCATCCGGGCGGGCAAAGGCAACGATCTCTATAAGGAGTATTTATGGGCGAAGGCATTAATGATTACACAAAAAACATTATTGATTTGAGACGCCACATGTGGATGGATGGCATTGAAGTGGAGCTGCGTCGGCTGATCTGGCAGATTGCCGTGGTTGGCAAATACATCTCCGCTAAAATTCATGAATCCAACCGCAAGCTGGCGGGGTTTAAAAATATTTACGGTGAAGAACAGCTGGCGCTGGATCGCGTAACGGACGATATCCTGAGGAATAAACTGCATCATTCCGGATTTGTGAGCCATTACGCTTCCGAAGAACTGGACGACATTGTCGCCATCGGCAACGGGCAGGAAAAATATATTGTCACCGCCGATCCGCTCGACGGATCATCGCTGGTCGATACCAATCTGGCCATCGGCACGATTATCGGCATCCACCGGAAATCCATTTTTGATTGCGGCAGGAATTCGATGGTCGCGGCGCTATACATCACTTACGGTCCGCTGATCACGATGATCTATTCGGCAGGGAAGGGAACACACGAGTTTGTTCTGGATCGCGAGGGGGAATACGTCCTGTCCGAAGAAAAAATCCGGCTCAAAGAAAAAGGCTCGATCCTTTCACCCGGGGGGCTCCGTCGCGACTGGACGGACGCGCATTTGAAATTTATCGAGAAGCTGGAGCAGGACGGTTATAAATTGCGATACAGCGGCGGGTTTGTTCCCGACATCAATCAGGTTCTGATTAAAAGAGGCGGTTTGTTCACCTATCCCGCGCTGAAACAATCGCCGCAGGGGAAGTTGCGGCTGTTATTTGAATTGCAACCGATGGCTTTTATTACGGAACAGGCCGGGGGCAGGGCCACGGACGGCAAGGAAGATATTCTGGCGCTGAAGGTCACCTCGGTTGATCAACGTTCGCCGGTTTATATCGGTTCCGCGGCGGAAGTGACGCTGGCGGGACAGTTTTTGTCGCAATAATTACAGAGGATAAGGAGCAGCCATGATTTACGATAACAAAGATCAGCTGAAAAGAGGATGCGAAGGGATTCTTGCTTTCGACAACGGCGATGTCCGTGTTTTGGACGAAGGCAGGTTTCAGCTTAAATTAATTGACGATTTGATTCATACTGTCGTGTTCAGCCCCGATCCGGGAACACAGGAGGCTGCGGGTTTTCTGATTCGCCGGGGCGCCGCCGCTCTGGGGATTGTATCTGCTTCGATTCAGGCGCTCTATGAGGCGATGGGCAGGAAAGAAGTGAGCGGTTTTACGGTGCCGGCCATCAACATCCGCGGGATCAGCTACGATGTTGCGCAGGCCGTTTTCCGCGCGGCAATTAAAGGGCAAGCAGGGCCGGTTCTTTTTGAAATCGCCCGTTCGGAAATCGACTACACCGGGCAAAGACCGCAGGAATACACCTGCGCGATAACCGCGGCGGCCGTCAAATCCGGCTGGCGCGGGCCGATTTTTATTCAGGGCGATCATTTTCAGATCAACGCCAAAAAATTTGCCGCGGACGCGGAGAAGGAAACACAAGCGGTCAAAAATTTAATCTGGGAAGCCATTGAAGCCGGATTTTACAATATCGACATTGACACCTCCACGCTGGTTGATTTGTCTCAACCCACGGTCAAAGACCAGCAGAGAACTAATTTCTCGCTGGCGGCGGAACTGACTACCATGATTCGCGACCTTGAGCCAACCGGCATTACGATATCCGTGGGCGGAGAAATTGGCGAAGTCGGCGGCAAGAACAGCACGGTTGCGGAATTGCAGGCCTATATGGACGGTTACCTGGAAGAACTCAAAAAGCGCGGCGACGATTTTAAGGGCATCAGCAAGATCAGCGTGCAGACCGGTACGACGCACGGCGGCGTGCCGCTGGCGGACGGCACTGTCGCGAAAGTCAAAATAGATTTCGATGTTTTGGCGAAAATGTCCGAAGTGTCCCGCTCGCAGTATGGCCTGGCCGGCGCGGTTCAACATGGCGCTTCAACCCTGCCGGATGAGGCATTTGACCGTTTTCCCGCCACGGGTACTGCCGAAATTCACCTTGCTACCGGTTTTCAGAATATGATTTATGACAGCAAAAGTTTTCCGGCGGATCTGCGGACGAAAATCTACGATCATCTGAAAACCAACATGAAAAGTGAATGGAAGGAAAAAGACACGGAAGAGCAATTCATCTACAAAACGCGCAAAAAGGGCTTCGGGCCATTTAAACTGGAATTGTGGCACCTGCCGACGGAAATTCGTCAGGGCATCTGTGGCGAACTGGAGCATCAATTTGCCTTTTTGTTTGAAAAGCTTAAAGTTAACAACACCCGGGCCGTTCTGGACAAATACATTTCACCGGTTGACGTGCCGCTGAAAATGCCCGCGGCGCTGAAGTAACCCCCGTGAAAGCGGCTGTTCTGGAAAAAGTCACGAGCGTTCGGGATAATCCGCAGCCGCTTTCTTTTATGGAAATTCCTGTACCCGTGCCTGACTGCGGACAGATTTTAATTCGTGTTGCCGCCTGCGGCGTCTGTCATACTGAACTCGATGAAATCGAAGGCCGGACGCCTCCATCCTCCTTTCCGTTTATCTTGGGACATCAAATTGTCGGCGTTGTGGAAAGACGCGGATCACAGGCAAAGAAGTTTCTTGAAGGTCAAAGAGTCGGCATCGGCTGGATCGGTTCGGCCTGCGGACAATGTGCGGCCTGCCGGATCGGACTGGAAAATCTCTGCCCGGATTTGAAGGCGACAGGCAGGGACGTTCCGGGCGGTTATGCGCAATATGTGACGGTGGCGGAAGATTTCGCTTTTCCCATGCCGCCTGTTTTTTCGGACGCGCAGGCGGCGCCGCTTTTGTGCGCGGGCGCCATCGGATGGCGGTCGCTTCGCCTGGCCGGTCTTCGCGATGGAGATCCTCTGGGGCTTACGGGTTTTGGCGCGTCGGCCCATCTGGTGCTGCAATTGGCCCGCCATCTTTATCCCCGGTCAGAAGTATTTGTTTTTGCCCGTTCCGAACGCGAGAGGAATTTTGCGCTGTCACTTGGCGCTCGCTGGGCGGGCGACACAGGCGAAAAAAGTCCGCAAAAGCTCTCCGCGATCATTGACACAACACCCGTATGGAAGCCGGTGGTCGAAGCCCTGGAAAATCTTGCGCCCGGCGGCAGGCTGGTGATTAACGCCATCCGCAAAGAGGAAGCGGATAAGGATCAATTGCTGCGCCTCGACTATCCGCTGCATCTGTGGCAGGAAAAAGAGATCAAGAGCGTGGCGAATGTGGCGCGACGGGATATTGCAGAATTTCTGGAACTTGCCTCGCACATTCCGATCATTCCCGATATCGAGGAATATCCATTTGCCGACGCCAACCGGGCGCTTGTTGATTTGAAACAGGGTAAAATCCGGGGCGCAAAAGTGCTGATTATGAATGGCGGCGGTTGATCCGGGCATCCTGAACGAGGGTATGTTCCGGGCGATATGGGTTAAGCAGGGTGCCAGCTTGCGACATACTCCCATGATTTGATTTTTGGCGCGGTATCGTCCTGTCGCCAGCCCCCCGGCAGGCCCAGCTCTCTGGCCGTCAGTTCAAAGTGGCAAAGCGCAATGCCCATATCGATCTCCTGCAGCGACACATCCCGCAGATGCTTGTAACCGAAGGTTCTCGACAAATAGAATAAAAAAGTATTTTCACTCTTGTCATAGACAATCCGCCAGGGCTGTTTATTCGATGCCGAAGGCGCCAGCCGGACATTTTCCAGCGCTTCCCTGTAGGAACCGGCTTTCTCCGGGGGCAGCGGCGTTGCGGCGTCTCCGTCGAAGAAAAGCGAAGACCAGGCCAGGCGGCGATCCGATCCGGCGAAGCCGCGCATGACCCGCTCCGTCAGGCTTCTATGTTCGGCGGGTACGCCCACGGGACTGATCGTCGGCAACAACTCATTTCGGCGCATTCCCGCCGCCTGCCCGAAAGCGCTGATCGCAAAAGTGCCTCCCAGCCAGCAGGTCCCCAGCCCCAGTTCGGCGGCCTTCAGGATGAGTTTTTCCTTGCAGTAGCCGTAATCACAGGCGGACATGGGCGCGGGGCTGATCATGCCCGCGAGAAAGAGGTGCGCGTTTTTGATGACGCCGTAAGTGCCCAGCTTTTTCCACTCGTCATGAGGCAGCGTCGTCATCGAAATCAGGACAAAGCGCGGTGTGTTTCCGAAAGGTCCGCGGTGGGGCGCCCGGACCGCTTCCTGAAATCTTTGCAGGATGGAATCTTCGATGGCCGTATCCGAGTAGGATCGGCAGGAATAGCGTTTGCGGATGATTTCCGATAGGGGTGTCATGAAGTCCTCTCCAAAAAAATAATTGGCAAATTGGCGAGGCTGTTCTATACTAATTTCAAAATATTTTCATATAAAATAATCGGAAATGTGAGGAAAACGATGAAACTGGCCACCGTGGAGCAAATGAGAGGGATGGATCAGTGCGCGATTGCGGACTTGGGGATTGCGGAAGAGATATTGATGGAAAACGCGGCGCTGGCCTCGGTCGCGCTGCTGAAAAAAACAGTCGGCATCCGCGGCAAAAAGTTTGTGATTTTTTGCGGCGTCGGCAACAACGGCGGCGACGGTCTGGTTGCGGCGCGCCTGATCATGTCTCTTGGCGGCCGGGCAAAAGTATTTTTAATGTCCTCACCGAAGAAATACCGCAATGCCGCCAAAACGAATTATGATATTTTGTGCAACCTGTCCGGCGACATTCATCTGCTGGCCCGGGCCGAAGAGGCAAGATGGGACGTCCTGCACGGCGACGCCGTTGTGGACGCGATTTTCGGCACGGGACTGGATCGGGAGGTCCGGGGAATGGCCGCCGATGTGATTGGCCTGATCAACGCCTGCCCGTGTCCGGTTTTGAGCCTGGATATTCCCTCCGGCATTTCCGGCGATACGGGACAGGTCATGGGCGTTGCGGTCAGGGCTTCCCATACGGTGGCGTTCGGTTTGCCGAAACTGGGCAATCTGCTTTACCCTGGCTATGAATATTGCGGTGACCTTTCGGTGACGCATATTTCATTTCCGCCGTCGCTTTATGAAAAGGACGATTTGACGGTTCAGATGAACGACAGGGTTTTGTTGCCGGCGAGGCCTGCAGAAGCCTACAAAGGGGCGATGGGGGATGTCCTGTTCATCGCCGGCGGCGCCAACTATTTCGGTGCGCCGTATTTTTCCGCCCTGTCGTTTTTGAAGGCGGGTGGCGGCTACGCGAGACTTGCCGCGCCGGCGTCGATGGTTCCGTTCATTGCGCAGTCCGGTCGCGAAATCGTTTATCATCCGCAGCGGGAAACCTCGTCGTTTTGCCTGTCTCTGAAGGCGAAGCCGGAACTTCTGGCGCTGGCGGAAAAGGCCGATATGGTGGTGATGGGGCCCGGACTGTCTTTGCAGGATGAAACGACAAAACTGGTCAGGGAACTGTCTTCGGTCATTTCCAAACCGCTTTTGATTGACGGCGACGGCTTGACGGCCATTGCCGAACGGCCCGAAATACTGCTGAAAAGAAAGGCGCCGAGCATCCTGACCCCTCACGCCGGTGAGATGGCACGCCTGATGAAGAAGACGGTGGCTGAGGTCAATGCCGACAAGGTCGGCGTTGTGCGGGAAGCGGCCGAAAAACTGAACGCCACCGTTGTTTTCAAAGGCGCCCACTCTCTGATCGGTTTAACGGACGGCCGGGTGTACGTCAATTTAAGCGGCAATCCGGGGATGGCCACGGCGGGAAGCGGCGACGTCCTGACCGGCTGCATCGCGGCCATGCATGGTCTTGGGTTGCATCCGGAGGCCGCCGCACGCCAGGGCGTCTTTATACACGGTTATGCCGGAGACCTTGCCGCTGCCCAAAAAGGCGCAGACGGCATCACCGCAACGGATATTCTGGACTATCTGCCGATGGCCTTGAAAAACGATCGCGCCGGGGTGATTGACGAGCAATATTTCGCCCCGCCCGTTATTTTGTAAATTTCAGAATGTCGTTGTTTGTTATTGACATATCATGGCGATTATGGATACAAAAAGCCCCAATGTGACTGTTTAATTCAAGCATTACAGGAGTTTTAGACATCAATCTTCTTGAACAGAATGGAATGCCTATGGAAAATGCCAGCAAAAAAGTTTATGTCGATGCCAACGGAATAGCCGTATTCGTCTGCCAGCAATGCGGTGCGGTGAAAAGAGAACGCGCGCAAGTATATCAGGATATCAAGGGACCGGTTACGATTGAATGTCCGTGCGGAAACACCTATGCGGTGAGCGTGGAATTCAGAAAGTTTTACAGAAAGGAAACAAAGCTTTTCGGCCTGTATTCCGCTGCAGCAGAGTCCGGCAAATGGGAAGATATGACGGTGAAAAACATATCCATGCAGGGATGCGGCTTTGAAACGGTCAAGCCGAACCTTCTGGATCCTGATCAGGAAATCAGCATCGAATTTCACCTGGATGACGCGAACAGATCGGTGATCAGGAAAAGAGCCGTTGTCTGTTCCGTGTATAAAAAATACGTCGGCTGCCGGTATATAGAACTACCGGGTATTATCGATACGGATTACGGGTTTTATCTCAGAAATTTATAAATATCGACAGCGTTTCAGCGCCTTCTAATCAAGATGATCATGAAAAAATCCGGTCTGGAGGCTATATTTTTCGTGAAAGAATATAGTCCGCAACAGCGTCGAGGTGTTCTTTTTCAGGGCAGTCGGCAAATACGTCCAGTCCGCCTTGAGCCTCATGAATGAAGGTCTGTGCGCGCGTGAGCGAATAGTCAATGCCGCCGGATTTTTGAATAAAGGCAACAATAGTCCGGACGGCATCCGGCGTTAAGGTTTTTGTTTCGATGGCGGCTTTGATCCTGTCGCGATCGTTCGCGGCGCATTCAGCCAGTGTGTAAATGAGGGGCAGCGTCATTTTGCCTTCTGCCAGATCCTTGCCGATGGCTTTGCCGAAATCTTTTTCCTGGGCCATGTAATCCAGCGTGTCATCCGTAATCTGAAAGGCCATGCCGATTTTATAGCCGTACTGTGAGAGAGCCTGCGCCTGCGCCGGTGACGCTCCGCCCAGAACCGCGCCGCTTTCGCAGGCGGCGGAAATCAAGACGGCCGTTTTCTTTTCGACGATGCTCAAATACTCCGCTTCTGTGAGGCCTGTGTCGCCGCACTTCATCAGTTGAAAGACCTCGCCTTCCGACATGATGTTGGTCATCCTCGACATGAGCTGCACCATCGCGATGTCGCCGATTTCCGATAAAAGACTGAAAGATTTCGAATACAGAAAATCGCCGACGAGCACGCTGGCGGCGTTGCCCCAGACATTGTTGGCGGATGTTTTGCCGCGGCGGATGAGCGCCTCGTCGATCACATCGTCATGCAGGAGGCTGGCGGTATGGATAAATTCAATAGCCGCGGCAAGGGGAAAACGAGATTCTCCTGCATAGCCGCACAGCCGCGCGCAGATTAAATGCAGCAGCGGGCGGAATCGTTTGCCGCCGCTGTCGATCAGATGATGGGCGACTTCGGGAATCAGTGTAACGCCGGAGGTCATGTACCGGTCGAGATGCGCTTCAACCTGACGCATTTCCTTCTGGTATGCCGTAAAAACATCCGCAATTTGCATGGTATCATTTTACCTTACGATCAGAGTGATGGCACTATAGTTGAGACGGGGCGTTCTTGTCAAATAAGATTTGCCCGAACAGATCGTAATGATCGGCGCCGGTGATGGTGCAGGAAACGATATCGCCGATTTTTGCGCTGTTTTCCTGAAGATAGGTGACGCCGTCGATTTCCGGGGCCTGTCTGCGGCAGCGGCCGATCAGCGCGTAGCCTTTCCGATCGCTTTTCTCCTCGATCAAAACGTCCTGGACGGAGCCGATGAATGTCCGGTTGATGTTATGGGAGATGTCGGCCTGTTCGCTCATGATGATGTCCCGCCGGTGTTCCTTTTCCTTCTCCGAAATCCGGGAAGGGAATTTTGCAGCAGCTGTGCCCTCTTCGCGGGAATACGTAAAGACGCCCAGGTGATCAAATTGGGCTTCCCCTACGAAATCGAGCAGCCGGCCGAACCGTTTTTGTGTTTCGCCCGGGAAACCCACAATCAGGGATGTTCTTAAGGCGGCATCCGGCATCATGATGCGTATCCGGGAGAGAATTTCATGGATTTTTTGTGAGGAGACTTTGCGGTTCATGGTGGTCAGGATCGTGTCGTCGATATGCTGAACGGGTAAATCGAGGTAGCGGCAGATTTTGTCGTGGCCGGCAATGGTTTCCAAAACGTCGCTTGTGATATGCGCCGGGTGTGCATACAGCAGACGCAGCCAGCGGATACCGGCAAGGGATGCCAGATCGGACAAAAGACGGGCAAGCGTCGGGCGGTTTTTCAAATCGCGGCCATAAACTGTTGTGTCCTGACCAATCAGAATGATTTCCTTGACGCCTCCGGCTGCAAGATTCTGCGCCTCCAGGAGAATATCTTCCGGCTGGCGGCTGCGTGCTTTCCCGCGAATGGACGGAATGGCGCAGTAGGCGCAGACGTTGGAACAGCCGTCAGAAATTTTCAAATACGCGGTGACGGCGCCGGGGGATAAAATCCGGCGATGCTTTGCCGTCATTAAAAAATCCGGTTTGGAAACAACGGCCCGGCGGCGCGGTTCTTCCGCATGCACATTTCGTAAGTGCTCCACAATCCGGCCGACTTCTCCCGTGCCGATCAACAAATCCACTTCGGGAATGTCCCGGAGCAACTCTTTCCCGTAGCGCTGGGCCAGACAGCCGGCCACAATCAGTTTCAGATGACGGCCGCTTTTCTCTTTTTCACAGGCGAGCGTCAAAATAATTTCAAGCGCCTCTTCCTTGGCCGACTGTATAAAACCGCAGGTATTGACGATGATCGTGTCGGCCTGATCGGGACGCTCGGAAAGCGTCATGCCGGCCTGAGCCGCCAGTCCGCCCATGACCTCTGAATCAATCAGATTTTTGGAGCAGCCTAATGAAATGATATGCAGTTTGCGCGGGGGATTATTTTTCACCGGGAAGCTTTCTGATCAGAACCTTGCGGGGTTTCGCGCCGTCGGAAGGGCCGACAATGCCTTCGCGTTCCATCTGTTCGATCATCCGGGCGGCGCGGTTATAGCCGATTTTCATGTAACGCTGCACCAGCGAGATGGAGGCCTGTCCCAGTTCACCTACCAGGGCGACGGCCTCGTCATATTTTTCGTCAATCCCGTCTTCGTCATGCTGGGCCTGGGAGGACTCGAATTCAAATTTTTCAATAGAGGCGTCGTAGGTCGGCTGGGCCTGGATTTTTATAAAATCGACAATCCGGGATATTTCCGAATCCGACAGATAGGCGCCGTGGATGCGCATCAGTTTGGAGGTTCCCGGCGGAATGAACAGCATGTCGCCCGCACCCAGCAGTTGTTCTGCGCCCTGCTGATCGATGATCGTGCGCGAATCGATTTTGGAGGAAACCTTGAAGGAGATGCGCGTGGGGAAGTTTGCTTTAATCAGTCCCGTAATGACATCCACGGACGGCCGCTGTGTGGCGATGATCAGATGAATGCCCGCGGCGCGCGCCATCTGGGCCAGGCGGGTGACGGATTCTTCCACGTCGCGCGGCGCCACCATCATTAAATCGGCCAGTTCGTCGATCACGACAATAATATAAGGAAGCTTGACGTGTGCGAACGGCAAAGCATCCTGCCTGGGCATTGGAGCCGCGTCCGCCTCGGGTTGATGGTCCGCTTGCTGTTCCTTGAGCGCCTGCGCCACTTTCCCTTTCGCGCCGGTGATGAGCATTTCATTATAGGCGTCGATGCTTTTTACGCCCAGGGCGCTGATGATTTTATAACGGCGCTCCATTTCTTCAACCGTCCAGCGCAGCACCTGCGAGGCCTTCTTCGGGTCCACCACGACGGGATGCATCAAATGGGAAATGCCTTCATAAGAGGACAGCTCCAGGCGCTTCGGATCGACCATCAGAAACTTGATATCGTCCGGCTGCGCTTTGAAAAGGATGCTGCAAATCATGGCGTTCAGCGCCACGCTTTTTCCGGAGCCGGTGGTGCCGGCGATGAGCAGGTGCGGCATTTTGGCCAGATCGGCGATGACCGGCGTGCCGACAAAATCAACGCCCAGCGCAATCGGCAGACGCAGGGACGATTGGGTAAACGCGTCATGGTTCAGAACATCCTTGAGAAAAACCGGCTCTCTTTTCAGGTTGGGGATTTCAATGCCGATGACGGATTTGCCGGGAATCGGCGCCAGAATGCGGATGCTGGGCGCCATGAGCGCCAGGGCGAGGTCGTCGGCCAGTGTGGTGATGCGGTTGATTTTGACGCCCGCGGCCGGTTCCAGCTCATACATGGTAATCACCGGACCGGGCAGCACTTCCACGACGCGCGCCTCCACGCCGAAATCCGCCAGCTTCTTTTCCAGAATCCGCGAGTTGGTGAGCAGCTGATCGCGTTTGACGCGCCCGTCCTTCTGGGGGGATTCTGCCAGTAAGGTAAAAGGCGGCAACTGGTATTTTCCGTCGGACTTGAGTTTGGAAAAATCAAAATGCAGTTGTTCGACTTTTTTCGGCTTGGTTTTTTTGCGCGGCGGGTCCGGTTCTTCGATGACCGGCGGCGGGTTTTTCCCGGTTTGCAGACGCGCAAAGAAGCGGCCCCACAAGGAAGAGACGCGGTCTTTCACTTGGCACAGCAGGTTGTGGGCTAATCCGGAGGAACTTTCCGTAACCGAGACGAGTGAAAACTCCATGATAAAAAAAAGAGAGACGATGAAAATGAAGCTCAGAATAATATAGGTGCCGGCCGCATTGAAATAGCCCAACAGAAATTGGACAATTCCCATGCCGATTAATCCGCCCGCTTTCAGGGTTTCCCCGTAAAAGACGACGCCTCCTTTGACCAGGGCGCCGAAAAGACCTGAGCACGCGAGCGTAAAAAAGGAAAAGCCGAAGACGCGCTGAGTGTTGATGACGACATCGGGCCGCCGGAAGTATTGAAAAGCGCAGGCCAGAAGCGCCGCCGGCAGAAGGAAAGAGGCGATGCCCAGCAAGCGGATGATGGAATCGGCGGTATAGGAGCCGAATTTGCCTGTCAGGTTGTGGGTTGATTGCCCATCGATCACAAAACGGGTGAAGGATGGATCCTGGGGAGAATAGGAAAACAGGCACAACAAAAGAAAAAGGGCCAGGGCCAGGCAAACCAGTCCCTGAATTTCCCGAGTTCGTTGATGATGCTGTTTTTGCGGAGTTTCTTCCATTATATGGCCGTTTGCGTATCGGTGTGGATGTCTCTGATGCCTGTGGCGCCTGCTTCCCGATAGTTGTCATAATTATTTTTGATGATCTGCCGAACATGGCGGATCAGTGTATGCCGGTCTTCCAGCGCGTAGCCTTTCACATCAATCGGTTTGTCAATGACCATTTTGATTTTTCCCGATTTGATCTTCAGCGATCGCTTCGGCATGAGGGCGCCGCTGCCGATGATGGTGATCGGAACGATGGGCGCACCGGACTGAATGGCCAAACAAAAGGTGCCCGGTTTGAATGCTTTGATTTCGCCGTCCCGACTTCTTGTGCCTTCGGGGAAGGTCATGACGGACTTGCCCTGACGGATGCGCAGGGCCGCCAGATCCAGGCTCTGCAGGGCTTTTTCGTGATTTTGCCGGTCGATTTCAATGTAGCCCGCGCTCCTCATGGCCTGGCCGAAGACGGGAATCGCAAACAGTTCTTTTTTGGCGATCCAGCGAAACTGGCCGGGGAGAAAAGCCAGCGTGATCAGAATGTCAAAGTCGCTCTGGTGGTTCGCCATCAAGACCTGCGGTTTGCCCTGGAGGATATTCTTCCCGCCGATGACCTCGACGGTTGTGCCGCACATCACAAGCAGGATTCTGGCCCAGATATGGGCAACTTTATGGACGTTGTTTTCCGCGTTAGCAAAAAAAGAAAACACAACGGACCAGAATGAGAAAAAGGCGGTAACGGCCACGCCTAATGTGACGAAGAGCGCTGAACGAATCATCTGCCTCCTGTATATTTTTCTTTTTCGGACTGGATCTTGTCCATGCTCAGGGCGGCCTCCTTCAGCAGGTTGGCCATTTCGGCCTGCTGCAAGGGAGTCAGGGACTTGAAAACCTCCATTTTGTCGCCTGCGTTATTCAGCTTTGTTTTCAAGTCGGCGAACAGCCGTGTCAGATCAACCGACGCCGCCGGTGCGGCGGGCTGCAGCACAGCCTCGACGGGCGCTCCGGGTTTCAGCGCTATTTCGGCAAGGTAGTCTGGTATGGTCACGGACAGACCGAATTTTTCCCGGATCAGGGACGCCAGGTGTTCCTGCGCGGAAAACTCTCCGTGCACCAGAAAGACCTGCATGGCCTTATTTTGAAAATCTTTGAGCCAGTTCAAAAGCTGATCCTGGCCGGCATGTGCGGAAAATCCGTTGATCGTAAACACTTTGGCCGCGACGGCGATGTCTTCATTGTTAATGCGTATTTTTTTCGCGCCATCGACAATCCTGCGGCCCGGCGTGCCCTCGGCCTGGAAACCGACAAAAACAACGCTGGCGCCCGGCCGCCACAAATTGTGCCGCAAATGATGCTTGATCCGTCCCGCGTTGCACATGCCGCTTGCGGAAATGACAATGGCCGCCCCCTGCGTTTCGTTGATCCGGATGGAATCCGCGGTGGAGGTGGACAGTTTCAGGTTGGGAAGTCTCAGCGGATCTTCGCCGTTTTTCAGCAAGTCGAGCGTTTCGCCGTCCAGATAGGTATGATAGCGACGGAAAATTTCGGTTGCTTTGATGGCCAGGGGACTGTCCAGATAAACCGGCATATCCTTGGGCAATTTGCCTTCGTTTAAAAGGATGTGAAGCGAATAAATAATTTCCTGGGTTCTTTCCACGGCAAAAGCGGGAATAACCACTTTCTCCCCATTGCGGTAGCTGTAGGCAATAGCCTCCGCCAATTCATCGAGGCTTTCCTGTTCGCCTTTATGGTTGCGGTTGCCGTAGGTCGATTCCATAAACAGAAAATCCGCCTGATTGACTGCGCTGGGATCTTTTACCAAAAGCTGGTTGGGACGGCCGATGTCGCCAGAAAAGACCAATTTCGTAGTCGATCCGTTTTCCTCAATAAACAATTCCACAATGGCCGCGCCCAGAATATGGCCTGCGTCCTGAAACCGGACGCGAATGCCGGCCCCCGGACTGAATATCTCGTCATATTTCCGGGTTTTAAGAAGCGGCATCACCGCTTCAGCGTCCTGGGTGGTGTAAAGGGGAACCGCATCCGTTTTCATGCCTGTGCGCTGCAATCTCTTGTTTTTCCCGGCGGCTTCCACCTCCTGAATATGTGCGCTGTCCAGAAGCAGTATTTTGAGCAGATCGCCGGTCGGTTCCGTGGCGTATATGGCCCCCCGGAAACCATGCTGCTTCATGCGGGGCAGCAGGCCCGAATGATCGATATGCGCATGAGTGATGATGAAAAAATCAATCCGGGCGGGATCATAAGGAGCGCTGTCCAGATTGCGTCTTTCGATGGCGTCGGATCCCTGATGCATGCCGCAGTCAATGGCAAATCGCGCCTGATCCGTTTCAATAATATAACACGAGCCGGTGACCGTTCTCGCGGCTCCGAGAAATTTAATTTTCATGAAAAATCCTTATCATAGGCGATGGGCGATAGGCGATAGGCGATAGGTCAGGAGTACGTTTCCTATAGCCCATAGCCCATAGCCTATTACCTGTCTTTTCTATTCTTTTCCCGATTTTTTCAGTTTCTTGGCTTCTTTCTTTTCTTTGAGTGATTTGGCCGGTTTTTTCTTGGCGTCTTTTTTTACATCCTTGGATTTCGACATGATGGTATTACCTCCGTTTGGATATATGATTGATGGGGTACCTCATATCAGAATATGAACCAATTTTCTAGATGAAACTCACATGACCGTGCGCCGCGGCTAAAAATGATCAAAACACATCGTCGGGAAACGGAAAATAGCACTTGACAAGCCGGAAGAAACGGTGCTAGAAAAACGTCCCAAATGAACCACCAATAGTTTTGCCATTAGTTTTATTCGTTTGAAGATTGTAGAAGAAGTAGCCTTTTTCAAGAAATGCCCGTTTTGAGAAGAAGGCGGAAACTTTTTGACTTCATGAGTTTAAGGAGGAAATAATGAAGAGGTTTTGGTTAGTTTTGCTGTCACTGGGGTTGATCGCAGCCTTCAGCACGCAAGCGATGGCCGTTGATATGAAAATCAGCGGCGAGTATTACGCGGCAGGGATGTACCTGGATAAGACGACGTTGCATAAAAATACGTCTACAGTCCCCTGGATATCAAGTTCCAGCAATCCATTAGGGGTTCCATCTACTGTGAACCCAGGGCCGAGCACGGCTTTCTATTATCAAAGGCTGCGCTTGAATGGAGTATTTACCGTTTCTCCGGGGCTCACCTTGGTTACCCGTGCGGATGTCATGGAAAGAGTCTGGGGAGCGGCCAGATCAGCTCCTGCCGGTGGGATGGGCGCTTTACAAGCAAATCCAAATTATGCCCTGTCCGCGGGAACCAATGCCGAGAATGAAAACATCGCTTTTGATTTGGCTTATTTGAGTTACGTATCTCCCATCGGCGCTTTTTTTGCCGGCTATCAGATCGATCAAGTATGGGGTACCGTTTTCGGCGATAACTCCGTACCGACGGGTAAGCTCTCTTATGCAATAAGATTGGGCGGCTGGACCGGTGCATTCCAGATGGGAAAAATCAGCCAGTTGAATTCTCTGATGGGGACGGCCGGCGAGCAGAGCAACCCCCGGGGGCAAATAGTTTCAGCTCTCGGCGGTGCATTAATCTTAGCTAACGGCAATAACAGCGCTGATGCCGACACGAATTTCTATAACTTAGCCAATTATTACACCTGGAAAAACGGTGAGGCCGGCCTGCTGCTCAGATACAACCGCATTGCCGGGACCAGAGCTATCGATCTGACTGCAGTTGAAGCAGTGGTAGGTGCTGCGGGGTATAAAATTCCGGAGATACGTGAAACGACGATTAACCTCTACATCATGGTTCCCTATTTCAAGGCCCAGCTTGGACCGGTTGCCCTCGAAGGCGAGCTCCATCATGTATTCGGACAATGGAAGCCCGAAGTTGCCGGTTATGGCGATACAAGAGTCGATGTCTTGAATGCCTACCTTAACGCACAGGCAGATTTTGGCAAGTTCTATGCCGGCGGTACGCTGGCTTATCTTTCCGGTAACGACCCAAGCTCCAATGCCGTAAAACAGGGTTATCTGGATGGCGGTTTCGACTGGAATCCCTGTCTGATTATGTGGAACCAGGAACGCACCCAGAGGGCGGGAAGTCTTAACGGCTACTCTGTTCAAAATACTGTCCTTTCCAATACGACGGCAACTTTGGACAGTCCGATGAACAATGCCTGGTTCTTCCAGGCGCGCGGCGGTGTCCGGCCGGTTGAAAAGCTGGATATCGGAATGTCGATTTCTTACGCAAACGCGGTGGTCAAACCCAGTGTTGACTGGCTCTATAATGATTATGGCTGGGAAGTGGATCTGACCG
>CAYOPU010000008.1:0-30765 GCA_964405915.1 uncultured Smithella sp.
CTCATCGGCCCGTACTCATCACACAAAATGGCGAACCCAAGGCGGTTCTCCAAGACCCGCAGAGCTATGAAAACATGAGAAATGCTATTGGCATACTCAAGCTTCTCTCGCAGGGCGAAGAAGATATTAAAAAGGGAAAACACAAATCCCAAGATAAAGTATTTTCGAAAATTGAAAGCATTCTCAAAGAAAAAATCGCATGAAGAAATCATATAACGTATGGTGGTCAGAAACTGCGGAAAATGATCTGGTGTCTATTATTGAGTATATTGCCAGAGAAAATCCCATCCAAGCAAGAAAAATGTTCGGTGAAATAAAAAAACGAGCTGAAAGCCTTAATGCATTTCCTGATCGGGGACGAATGGTTCCAGAATTACAAAATCAGGGAATCACATTATATCGTGAACTCATTATCGGGTCATGGCGCGTCATGTATAGAGTATCGGAAGACAGCGTTTATGTTTTGTCTGTTCTGGATTCCCGGCAAAATGTTGAGGATATTCTTCTACAAAGACTTATTGCCTTGAAATAAAAAATGCCAATCGGGTAGCCAGGGGGGCACACGTGCTGACTTGTCCAGAGACTGAGCCTTGTATGCTGTTTCTGTTCCCTTCGGCAAGCTCAGGGCAGGCTCGGCTCATCGTTTTGCACTCCGGCTTCCTTCGGACGGTCTCTCACGATTCCGCCCTTGCCTTCGGCGAATACTTTTGTTAATGTTCAACAACGTTTAACACTAACAGGATTCACGTATAGGGGACTTACACCCCATAAGTTCACGCCCGTGCCGGGCGTACACAAATCGCCAAGGCCGATCGCTGCCCCCTGGGCTGCTCCGGCTTAGCTCCGCCGTTGGACTCCCCAGATAAGGTGACCCTGAGATGAAGCTACCTGATCAGTACCGCACTGCCCCAAGTTTCACCGCATCGAAGTCTACGTTCGTCTCCCGTGGTACTACGTGCGCTGCGACGCTGCGGACGCCAGGCGCTCATTCCGGGCCTGTTCCGGCAATCCTGATGGTTCACGGCTGGGGCGGGGTACAGGAGTCTTTTACGCCGCCCTTCTACGAGGAGTTCTGTCGTGCTGGCTTCGCCGTCATGACTTTCGATTACCCGGGTTGGGGCGAAAGCGAGGGCCAGCCACGTAACGGCATCAATCCAAAGCATCGCGTCCGAGACGCCAATGCAGCGCTGACACACCTAAAGAGCTTTCCAAATATCGATGCTGACAAGATTGTCCTCTGGGGCAGTTCGTTTGGTGGCGGACATGTCGCAGAAATCGCAGCCGATCACCCTGAACTGTTGGGAGCCATCGCCAAAGTCCCAATGCTGGATGGCATGCTCGCCGTTCGGGCCGTACCGCTCGCTCGACTGCTGCGCTTCTTCCTCTACGCCATCGCAGATATCCTGAAGCCCGGACCGCCCATATACCTGCCTGTCGTATCCAAACCAGGCGAATTCGGATCGATGGATCGTGACGACGCCTTCAAGGCCATGAAGCTCGGTCTTGAAGCCATAAAGATCGATTACGACAACAGGGTCACCGCGCGCTCTTTGCTCAGCATGGGGCCCTATCGACCGGGTAAGCGGCTTAAAGACATCAGGGTGCCATTCCTGATCATTGGCGGAACGCGAGACACGGTCGCTCCTTTTAACGAAGACACCATCCGTCGACTGAAGAATCCGTACATCCAGGTTCAAACGATTGAAGCGAATCACTTTGAGCCGTACTTTGAGCCGGCCTTTTCTGCCTCGATCGCGCTCCAGTTGGCTTTTCTTCGCTCGCTGCAGGTGAGTTCTCTGCGGAATGCATCATTTTGCCCAACCAGCCGCTACAGCCGACGGTTTGAGGAACAATTAAAGTCATCGTGAAAACACTATCAAATGGCATTGGATTACAACTCCATTGGATTCAGCCCTCAATGTTGATGGTCTCGTAAAAAGTCGTAAATCACTTTTTTTGTCATTCCCGCCTGCGCGGGAACGAGTAACCTGCAAGGTTATGACGGATGATTGGAGTTTTTACGAGTTCATCAATGTTAGAGCGTCGTTTTGAGCTATATTCAGAGCATAGTTTATTGGGGAAACTGCGCTTTGAAGCAGAGGAAACTGCTTATGGCGCGTTGACCATCGCAGGTTCGGCAATGAAACGCTGGGGAGGCGGATGGGTGGAGTTTGTCAATGGAAGCAAGTTTTACTGGAAATCTACATGTTTTTAGGGAAGAGGAAATGGATTCTATAACGGGCATAAGGAACTGCTGTTTGAGATGAAGCGGAAATTTTTTGATCTGCTGAAAATACGGCATGTATTGAGAATCGAAGCGCGATGCAATGATCTTGATGAACTGCTTTTATTACTGATGCTAGCCGGCTACCTGTGTGCGGCAGATAGTTTTGCCTCATGATTCGCGGGGAAATAATACAAGAAGGCAGGGAACTGAATTTGTCAGAAACGGCTTTCGTCGTTCCGGCAACGCGGGTTGACTGCGCGGTGCGCGTGCGAATATTCACGCCGGTTGCCGAGGCAATATTGAGACTTTAACTTATCCGATACATCTCTTCAATGATGTTTTTATATTGTTCGGCAATGGACTTGCGCTTGACTTTCATGGTCGGTGTGACCTCGCCGTCTTCCGTATAGAGCTTTTTGTCCAGCAGGCGGAACTTCCGGATATTTTCGACGCGGGCAATCTGCCGGTTGACTTTTTCCACTTCCTCAGAAATCAGCTTAATGACTTCTTCGGTGCGGGTGAGACTGGCAAATGTGGTGTACTGCACTTTTTGATCCTGCGCGTATTTCACCACATTTTCCTCATCAATGACAATCAGCGCTGAAATGAATTTGCGCCGGTCGCCGATCACGACGGCATCGGTAATGTACGGAGAAAACTTGAGCAGGTTTTCGATATACTGCGGCGCGACGTTTTTCCCGCCCGCCGTGATGATCAAATCTTTCTTGCGGTCGGTGATTTTGAGATAGCCTTCCGCATCGACTTCTCCAACGTCGCCGGTATGGAACCAGCCGCCTTCGAGGGCCGCGGCTGTTGCTTCCGGTTCCTTGAAATAGCCCTGAAAAATCCCGCCGTGCCGAATCAGAATCTCGCCGTCCTCGGCAATCTGCACTTCGGCGCCCGGCAGATTTCGTCCCACTGTTCCCAGTTTAAAATTTTCCGCATCGGAAATATGCGTGATGCCTGTGGTCTCGGTCAGTCCGTAGCCTTCGCGGATGGGAATGCCGATGCTCTGGAAGAATTTCAATATCTCATGCGAAATAGGCGCGGCGCCGGAAAAGCCCAGGCGGACACGGTCAAAACCAAGCCGCTCCTTGAGTTTCCAGAAAACGCTGAAATAGGCGAGTTGATAACCCAGGTATAAATACCAGGGGATCGGTTTATTGCCCAGTTTGTATGTGTTGTATCGTGAGCCGATCTTGAAACAGAGATTGAAGACCGTCCGTTTGAACCAGGTGGCATCCGCCATTTTGAGGACAATGGCTGAATGATATTTTTCCCAGATGCGGGGCACCGCGTGAAACAAAGTAGGAGAAACATCGCGCAGGTCGTTCATGACGGTGTCGGTGTTTTCCGTAAAGTTTACAATATGGCCCGCCCGCAAATGCATCATCAGATCGAAGATCTGTTCATAGACATGGTTCAGCGGCAGAAAGGAAATGGTTTCGTCCTTCGTTTCCATCCGGGTGATTTTTTCCGTAGCGCGGGCAATCCACAAATAATTCTGGTGGCTAATCATTGCGCCTTTCGGAGGGCCGGTCGTGCCTGAGGTGTAAATGATGGATGCGGTCTCTTCGGTTTTGCCTTCTTCCACGATTTTCTCATACAGGCCCGGATTCTCCTGATCGGTCTTCGCGCCCAACGCCAGTAAATCGTCCAGACTCATCAGCATGGGATCATCAAAGTGCTTAAGTCCCTCCATATCCCAGACCACGCATTTTTTAAGGTGCGGCGTCCGATCCCGGAACGCCAGCGCTTTATCGAACTGTTCTTCATCCTCGCAGAAAAATATAACCGATTCGGAGTGGCCGACGACATATTCACACTCGGCTGCCGGATTGGTGGTGTAAACGCCGACAAAGATGCCGCCCAGCGACATCACCCCCATGGCCGAGAATAGCCATTCCGGCTTATTTTCTCCGACGATGGCCACATGGTCGCCGCGTTTGACGCCCAATGCGTGGAGTCCAACGGCAACTTTCTTCACATGCTCAAAGTATTGCGTCCAGGTGATGTCGTGCCAGATACCGTAATCCTTCATGCGCATGGCAATCCGATCGGGCTGCGTTTGCATCATCACTTTCAGTCCCTGCGGCAGGGTTTTGATTTCGTCTTTATTCATCCTGATTCGCACCTCACCGGAAACGCACCTTTCTGCGATACCGCTTGTAACCCTTGGCCGATGTTTCCGTGGCTATCCCTAAATAGAATTCTTTTACGTCATCATCTTCGCGCAGCACTTCCGGTTTGTCGGCCCGGACGATGCGTCCGTTTTCCATGAGAAATGCATAATGAGAATATTTAAGCGCCATATTGACATTTTGTTCCACCAGCAGGATGGTCATCCCCTGCTCATTGATTTTTCGGATGATATGAAAGATTTCTTTGGTGAGCAGCGGCGAAAGGCCTAAAGACGGCTCATCGAGCATCAGGAGTTTGGGGCGGCTCATCAGCGCCCGGCCAATAGCCAGCATCTGCTGTTCGCCGCCGCTTAAATGCCCGGCCTGCTGATTTCTGCGCTCGCTTAAAATAGGAAACTGCTGGAGAATGCCTTCAATATCGGCCTTAATGCCCTGCCTGTCTTTTCGGGTGTAAGCGCCCATCTGAATGTTCTCCATCACCGTGAGTTCCGGGAAAACCTCGCGCCCTTCCGGCACATAACTGATGCCGAGACGGACAATTTCTTCTGTATCCATGCGGTCGATTCTTTTACCCATGAACTCAATCGTGCCTTTTTCCGGCTGGTCGTCATCAAGCAGACGCATAATGGTTTTGAGCGTTGTCGTTTTCCCCGCGCCGTTGCTTCCCAGAAGCGCAACAATATCGCCCTGCCTGATTTCAAAGGAAATGCCGTGCAACGCCCGAATCAGATCATACCAGGTTTCGATGTTTTTGACGGCAAGCATCAGTCCTCCTCTCCCAGATAGGCGGCGATCACATCCGGATGCTTCTGCACTTCCCGCGGCGTGCCCTCGATAATTTTTACCCCCTGGCTGATGGCCAGGATTCTGTCTGAAATCCCCATCACCATATTCATGTCATGCTCAATGAGCAGAATCGTCACCTGATAGTCTTCCTGGATGTCCTTGATCCAGATACGCAAGTCATCCTTTTCCTCCGTGTTCATGCCGGCGGACGGTTCGTCCAGAAGCAACATCCTGGGCTCCAGAGCCAGCGCCCGGCCCAGTTCCACCAGCTTGCGCTTGCCGTAAGGCAGGTTGGACACAAACTGATCGCGCAGGGACTGAAGATCAAGAAAATCGATGATACGTTCGATGACTTCCCGATGCCTGATTTCTTCCCTGGCGGCACGGGAATGCCTTCCCCACATGAAAGCGCCGCCGAGAATGCCTGTTTTCATGTGGATGTGCCGTCCCAGCATGAGGTTATCCATGACAGTGGCGTTGCCGAAAAGCTGAATGTTCTGAAAAGTCCGCGCCACACCCTTGCGGGCGATGGCGTCCGGACGCAGGCCGACCAGGTTTTCCTTTTCCAGAATGATCCTGCCTTCGCCGGGCTTATAAATGCCGCTGATCATATTGAAGATGGTGGTCTTCCCGCTTCCGTTCGGCCCGATGATCGAGAAGATTTTATTGTGATCGACTTCAAAACTGACATCCTGTACAGCTTTGATGCCGCCGAAAGCAATGCTGAGATGTTCCACTTGAAAATGCGCCATAATCCTGTTTACCCGTGACCGTAGCAACCGGTTCCGTCGCACCGGGAAGCGGGATAAAGGCCCCGCTTCCCGGTCAATCTAAATTATTTTTTCTTCTTCCAGCTTGCCAAATCATTGGAAGTCCAGTCTTGAAGTAGAATGTAAGTGGACTTGGGGCCGCACTTCTGGATCATGATGGCGTCCGATCCCTGATGAACACCGGCGCTCCAGGTAACCGGCGGACCTATCCCCTGAAAGTTTTTCATCGAATTGAGCTGTTTCAATACGGCTTCCGTGCTGAGATTCCGGCCGGCCTTTTTGAGGGCTTCGATCAGCGGTTCCGCAAAGAGAATGCCCGCCATATAGAAAGTGCCCCAGCGTTCTTCCGGAGCGTATTTTTTCGCGGCTTCACGGTATTTCTTTAAAAGCGGCGTGTTGGAATCAGGAGGCAGGGCAAACGCACCGGTAATAACCCCTTCCCATAAGCCGCCGGTAATTTTATTCATGAGCGGATAATCGGACAGCGTATTGGAAGAAATCCACTGCGGTTTAAATCCAATCGTCTGGGCGGTTTTCAACGCGATGGTTGCAGATGTCGGATTGACCCACATAATGACCGTGTCCGCGCCGGAATTTTTCAGGCGCAGTATCTGGGAAGAAAGATCTTTTTCGCCCGGTTCCACGGAGCTTTCTTCCACAAGTTGCATCTTGAGGGCTTTCATTCTGTCTTTACATCCATTCAAACCGCTTTTGCCATAAGCATCATTCTGATAAAAGAAAGCGATTTTTTTCGCTTTGAGCTTCTCCACCGCGTATTTGGTCAAAACACTTGCTTCATCGTCATACAGGGGATAGACAGCGAAAAGATAGGGCTGTGCCGGGAAAACGTATTCATTGATGGCTGTTGACGGACCAACCCAGAGAACTTTATTCTCGGCCAGATAACCTTTTACCGCCATGCCGGCCGCGGCGCTCACACCGCCGACAAAGGCAAATATCCCCTCACGCTCCACCAGTTCCTTGACCACAGCCTTGGTCTGCGCGGGATTATACTGATCATCGCGGATGAAGTATTTGATCTTGCGGCCATGAATACCGCCTTCATCGTTGACGATTTTGACAAGGATATCCGTCCCCCGGGCAACCGATCCCCAGGGCGCGGCAGGCCCTGTCTGAGGCCCCCACTGTGCAATCCGGATTTCTTTGCCGTCAAATCCCGGCCTGGCTGCGCCGGCTACACTTGAAATCATAAAAACCGTACATACAATCATAACTGCGATAAGTACTTTTCTCATAACCCCTCCTTCAGTTTGTGGATCGTTAAACGGCGCCTTTCCCAACAACCTCTTTTTACGTTTTATCCCTTGTACCAGCTTCCCTTTTCCTTCAGAAAAGTGAAGCTGTAGTTAAAAACACTGTTCCGGCCCGAGCGCTCAAACGTTATGTCCACTTCGACCTGGACAAACTTGTCCACGCCGGGATAATGATCCCGATGGTCGTTATCCCTCAGGCGATAGATGCCGACAATTTGATACGTGCCGATTTTTACGGGTGGATAGCTTGCGATATCTTTTAGGTACGCATCATAGGAATGTGCTTTTTTATAAGCGGAAGACGGGGCCAGGAGTGCATAAGCTTGCTTCAGATTGCCTTCCTTCTCGGCCTTCAAGTAATTATTGGCGGCTGTTTCAATAGCATTTTTTTCCAGCAGCATCTCCGCTTTGTTGCGGGGAACATCCCAAATCAGGAGACTGGCAATCATTATCGCCACGACAACAAAAAGGATGATTTTATTTTTCTTCCCGCTCATGCAAAAACTCCCGCTGCATCAGGCCATCCATCCGATACGGACAACAATTAAAGACCTTAAACTTTTTTCACATAATGTTTGGTGAACAACCCGCTGGGCCTGATGGTAATAATAAGAATGATGACAACAAAGGCCACGATCGGTTTCCATTCCGGCCAGGCATAACCGAAAAAGTTTTCGATGATTCCCAGAATCAATCCGCCGACAATGACGCCCGGGATGCTGGTGAGGCCCCCCAGCACCGCCGCCGCAAAGGCGCGCATAAAGGGTTCCATCATGAAGTTGGGATCGAGTACAGAACGCGCCGCAAAAAACATGGCGGCGATGGCGCCGATCAGCGAGCTCATGCCCCAGGTAATCGAAAAAACCCGCTCGACCTTGATGCCCATAATCTTGGCCGCGTTCTGATTCTGCTGCGTTGCGCGCATGGCAATGCCCAGTTTTGAATAACGGAAAAACAAAAACAGGAAGACCATGATGACCATCGAAAGAATAAAGACACCGATGGTCCACTCATTCAAGGCCAGACCGGGAATAATCTCATGCGTCTTGTGGACGGAAAGGAGAAAAGGGAAATCTTTTTGCTCGGCGCCCCATTTCCAGCCGGCCAGACCCATCAGCAGCATTTCCGCACCGAGGGTAATAATGAGCAGTCCCAGCACGGTCGGATCCTTGGCCGGACGCAAAAAACAAAACTCAATGGCCATGCCCAGTAGAATGGCAAAAACCAATGTAATCGGAAACGCCATCCAGAAGGGCAGTCCATACACGGTCAGCACATGATAAGCGACAAAGGTTGCCACCATACCCATTTCGCCCTGTGCAAAGTTCACCACATCCGATGTCTTGTAAATGATGGCTACGGCAACGCCGAAAAGACCGTAACAGGCGCCAATGGCCAGACCTTCAATCAGCAGCATCTCAAACATGTAAAGACTTCCTTTTGGCCCTTAAAACGGCCAGGTCTTCCAGTACTTTTTCATCCTGATCCATATGCCGAACATTCCCAGGGGTTCAAATATCACAATGGCAATCATGATGAGCCCCAGGGCAATGCCGCCGAAGTTGGCCAGCCCGATGACGGTAAACCACTGCTTGGATATGGCCATCAAAAGCCCGCCAAGATACGGCAGGTTTTCCACGTTTTTTAAAAGGTCGTACTGAAGATAGGTAATCAGGACGGCTCCCATTATCGCGCCAAGAACAGACCCCAGGCCGCCGACAACCACCATCACCAGAAAGATGATGGAAAGAATCAAATTAAAGGAGAAAGGGTCGAAGAAACTGACGACAAAACCATAAAGACCGCCGGCAATTCCGGCGTAAAAAGCACTGACGGCAAAAGACATGGTTTTAAAGATCGTGAGATTCACACCCATGACTTCGGCGGCGATATCGTCGTCGCGAATGGACATGAAAGCTCTTCCCACGCGTGTTTTCATGAGATTGCGCGCTCCGATAACGAGCAAGACCGTTATAATCAAAATGAGATAGTAGATTTGAACATCCCCTTTAATGACAAAACTCAGGGAGGAATTCGGAATCCCCAAATCCAGGGGCGGCGCTGTAATTCCCATTCTGCCTCCGAAGATCTCCCAGCGGCCGATGATGTGCATGATGGTGAGGCCGAAACCCAGCGTGGCGATGGCCAGATAAGGACCTTCCAGTCTCAGCGCCGGAAGGCCGATGATAAAGCCAAAAAAGGCCGCAATCAGCGCGGCAATGATGATGGCGGGCAAAAAAGGGACATGCAACTGCATCATAATGATCGATGTGCCGTACGCGCCAATGGCGAAAAACCCGGCGTGTCCCAGCGATATCTGGCCGGTGTAGCCCACAAGGATATTGAGGCCTACGGCCAGAATAACGTTAACCAAAATGATATTGATCAGGTAAATATTATAAGAAGGCAGGTACAGGGGTAAGGTAAAAAGAAAAAGCAGAAAGATGATTGTCCACACAAGGACCGTACCGCTTTTGAAAAGCTCGACATCTTCATAGTAATCGCGCTTCATGTCCATGAGGATCACCACGCTGCTACCGTTGTACCGATGGTTCGCTACATCTGCTTCCGCTTTCGCGTTATAATAGCACAATTTTATAAAAAAAACGAAAATATCATGATGGATGATTTTAGGACATCGTTTTCAAAAGAGAATGAACAAGGCTGTTGGTGGAGAACTGGCCATTGGTAAGCTCGGAAAAAACATTTTCCCCGCCGAAGACTTTATTGACGATATCCTCCGGGGTTGAACCGGATTGCTCCATGCCTTTCACCTTTTCCGCAAGCCCGGTAAAGTAGTCGATACAGTCCTTAAGGGACTTTCTTCCGTCTTCGATGATTTTACCGACAGCGGTAAAGAGGACAAGTTTTTCCATAGGCAACTCTATGATTTTATTCATGGAATGCATAATTTCCCCGATAGTTTCCTCAGGCCTGATGAATTTTGGCGTTTCACGCGCAAAAAGATCACCCGAAAAACACCATCCCCTTGAAGATTCTACCAGACAGATGTGATCTTTACAGTGGCCAGGCGTTTCGATGACTTTGAATTCACAGTGATCCGTCTTAATGACGGGGGGAACGGGTAAGACCGTTGTCGGGACCGGATATCCCCAGGCGATCTCCTGATAGGGATAGAGATCTAATCTTTGACCGATCAGGGGGATAGAATCGGGATGGGCATATATGTCCACGCCGTATCTGCTCATGATGTCATGGTTGCCGCCCGTATGGTCTTCATGATAGTGGGTGTTGACAACGAGGCGGAGGTCCTTCCCCTCCAGAAATGCCGTCAGTTCTGCCGAGGTATGGCTGCATCCTGTATCCACCAGCACTCCATCGACCAGATAGGCCGCCACCCAGTAAACCGGTTTGCCACTCATCTCTCTGCTCATGCGTATTTGAGTCACCCCGTCATAGACCTGTGTTTCGATCACCTCTGCACCTCCAAATGATCATGTCTTCTTCGCCGGGAAAAATAACAAAACTCTGGTGCCACACCCCAACTGACTTTCAATTTCCATTTTGCCGCCGTGCGCGTGCATCAGGTGTTTAACGATTGAAAGTCCCAGTCCTGTGCCACCAAGCTCGCGTGAACGGGTTTTATCCACACGGTAAAAGCGCTCGCCCAGACGCTGGATTTCTTCTTTGGGGATACCGGTTCCGGTATCATCAATCGTTACAACAATATAGCCTTCTTTCTCTTCGGTGCCGAACGTGACCCGCCCCCCCTCAGGGGTGAACTTTACAGCATTATCCAGCACGTTCACAAAAATCTGACTGAGCCGGTCGCGATCCGCCAACACCCCCGGCGTCCTTTCCGGCACAGCATTCTCGATGGCGATTTTCTTGACCGCCGCCTTGGCTTCCACAAGCGGCAGGACGCTGCCTATCGCATCGGGAAGAAACACATCTTCAAAATGAAAGTTGACCTCACCCAGTTCGATCTTCGAGATGGTCATCAGATCTTCCACCAGGCGGTTCAGCCGCTCGGCCTGTTTGAGCATGATATCAATAAATCGTCTGGCGTCTTCGGCATTATCGATAGCGCCGATCTGGAGCGTCTCCAGATAGCCGATAATGGCGGTAAGCGGCGTACGGATTTCATGCGTGACGTTGGCGATAAAATCCGTGCGAATCCTTTCCAGCTTTTTCAGACGCGTGACATCGTGAAAAACGACCATAAATTTTTCTTCGCCGGGATAACCGTGAACTTCGGAGATACTGACGCCCATGATCACCGGATCAATTTGTCCCAGCGTGATTTCGCCCGCTACTGTAACGTGCGACTGCCTGAACCGCTGAAACGCTTTCTGCAAGTCCACGTTGCGAAAAGCTTCCAGCAGTGTCTTGCCGCCGATGTCTCCGTATTGTTCGGTCAGGATATTGGTCAGCGACGGGCTGACAAACTCAATTTTTTCATCCGTATTTAAAATTAAAACCCCCTCGTTGATGCTGGTCAAAGCGGTCATCAACTTGCTTTTTTCCTGATTGGCCATGCGGATTTTGTTCTGCAGCTCATCCACCAGGTAGTTGATGTTGTCCGCCAGTGTTTTCGTTTCATCGGACGTTTTCAGGATAATGCTGCCCTGCGGCTCTCCCTGACGCAACCTTTCGGTAAATCTTTCCATCATGCGAATCGGCTCGGCAAGTTTGTAAGAAATAAAAAGCGCCACCAGCAGCGAAATGACCGCCACCATGCAGATGGCCAGCAATATTTTCTGATAAACTCTTTGAATCAGATTTTGAACATCATGCAGCGGACGCGCCAATCTCACATAACCGGTGACCTGATCTTTTGTTTTGATGGGGATTGCCACATAGAGCATCTCCACGCCCAGAGATTGACTAAACCGGGTGGACTTGCCTTTTCCCCGTAACCTGGCTTCCTGTATCTCCGGACGATTGAAGTGATTTTCCAGTTTAGTGATTTCCTTCTCTGAATCGGCAAAAACCCTGCCTTGCGCATCCACCAGCGTCACCCGCGAGCCGGATATGCCCGCAATTTGCCTTAATTGATCAGACATGCCCCGCGCGGAACCAAGGTCGATTAGTTCCGCATAGGTGAACAGATCTCCCTCAAGCTGATCGGTCATCACTTTTCGAATCTCATCCTTGATGAAAATGTTCAAAACGAAAAACGAGAAAAAGATGATGGCCAGATAGGAGAAAAATATCTTAAAAAAAAGATTGCGCTTCACGTCAACTCCTTACTCATTCACGGGACAGGCCTGATGACGGACGTTTTCACCGGTTACCATGTAAGTCACCATATCCGCAATGCCTTTGGCGTGATCGGCGATACGTTCCATGTTTTTGGAAATCTGCATGATCATCAGGGATCGGTTGATCGACCGGGAATCTTCCATCATGTAAGTTAACAGTTCCCGAAAAATCTGTTCGTTTAAATCGTCAACAACCTGCTCCGTTCGGCGGACTTTTTCAGCGACCTCCAGATCGCCACGAATAAAACTGTCGAGGGAATCCTTGATCATTCCACTGACCAGATCGGTCATCCGGGGCAAATCAATATAGGGTTTGAGCTGCGCTTCTTCATTTAATCGCAGGATCCTCTCCGCAATGTTTACAGCCATGTCGCCGATCCTTTCCAGATGACCGGTAATTTTAATCGCCGTCGTAATAAACCGCAAATCAATCGCGGTGGGCTGCCGAAGCGCCAGGATTTTGATGCACCGCTCCTCAAGTTCCGTGTCCAGTTTGTCGATTTCATCATCATCCTGGATGACTTTTTGAGCAATGTCCGAATTTCTTTCAGAAAGAGAGTTCATGGCCTGCTGAATCGCTTTTTCAGTCAGGGCGCCCTGATAGATCAAGCCATTCTTGATTTCCTGCAATTCTTTTTCATAATGTAAACTGGTGTGTCGCTTTTCTTCCATGGTTGCTCCTCCGGTTATTTTTCAGCCGAACCTCCCCGTGATATAGTCTTCTGTGTGCTTGACATCGGGTTTGGTAAATATTTTCTCCGTTTTATTATACTCAATCAGATTTCCGAGGTAAAAGAAAGCCGTCTCATCGGAAATGCGCGCCGCCTGCTGCATATTATGGGTAACAATAATAATTGTATAGTCTTTTTTCAGTTCCTCGATTAATTCTTCGATCTTGGCGGTGGATATCGGATCCAGCGCCGAGGTCGGTTCATCCATGAGCAGAATATCCGGCTTCATCGCCAGCGCCCGCGCAATGCAGAGCCGCTGCTGCTGGCCGCCGGAAAGATTCATGGCCGATTTGTTCAATATGTCTTTAACTTCATCCCATAAAACCGCCTGTTTCAGGCTCTGCTCCACCAGCTGATCAAGATCACCCGTTTTCACTCCGGTCAGTTCTGGACCATAGGAGATATTATTATAGATCGTCTTCGGAAAGGGATTGGGCTTTTGAAAAACCATGCCGATCTTGCGGCGGATTTCCACCGGATCAACATCGGGAGTATAGATATTTTTCTCCTCGAAAAGAATTTCGCCTTCGACTTTTGTCCCGTCTATTAGCTCATTCATCCGGTTCAAAAGCCGCAGCAGCGTCGATTTGCCGCATCCCGACGGACCGATAAGCGCCGTAACCTTGTTTTTCTTGAAGTCCATCGAGATATCCGTCAAAGCGCGCACGGCCCCGTAATAGAAAGTCACCCGACTGACAGAAATAATAACATTTGATTCCATGACTACCACCTTTTATTTCTTCTCATATAACCGCGAATGACAATGGCAATCAGGTCAATGCCTAAAACCACCGCCACCAGCACCAGCACCGTGCCAAATTGAATGGGCCGGGTCGCTTCAATATTAGTTCCCGCCGTGGCCAGAACGTAAATGTGATAGGGCAGAGCCATCACCTCGTCGAAAACCGAACCGGGCAGCTTGGCGGTAAAGTACGCGGCGGCGGTGAACATAATCGGCGCCGTCTCGCCGGCGGCACGGCCAATCCCCAAAATGGAACCGGTCAGAATGCCCGGCAGGGCGTTGGGCAGAACAATGCGATACGTCGTCTGCCACTTCGAGACACCCAAGGATAAAGATGCTTCACGGAAAGTCTGCGGTACGGATTTCAAGGCCTCTTCCGACGCGCCGATGATCGTCGGCAGAATCAGAAATCCCAGCGTCAGCGATCCGGACAGAATACTCGATCCGAATTTCAGAAAAATAACAAAAAAACCCAGGCCGAACAAACCAAAAACGACCGAAGGCACACCTGCCAGACAATTGATGCCTACTTTAATGAAACGGACAATTTTTCCCTGTCTGGCATATTCCGTCAAATATATCGCCGATGCGATGCCCAGCGGCAGGCCGACGGCAATAGCGCCGATGGTCAAATATATTGTCCCCAGAATGGCCGGCATGATGCCGCCCTTTGTCATCGAATCAGTCGGGGGCTTTGTGATAAAATCCCAACTGATTGAGGAAATTCCATGAACAACGATGTACAAAACAAGTCCGCCCAGAGCCAATGTAATAATCAATGCGGAAGCGCGCACAAGCGTAAAAAATACGGCCTGTTTGAAATAACGCCATTTCATCGAATTGCATTTTAACGACTTCATTGATCTGCCTCTAAAGCGTCGCCGAACCGGTCTGTTTGAATTTGTGTGACACATAGTCGGCTATCAAATTGAAGACCAGCGTCAGGCAAAACAAAACAATGCCGATGGCGAACAAAGCCTGATAGTGGGGACTGCCGTAAGGCGTCTCGCCCATTTCCGCGGCAATGCTCGCGGGCATCGGACGCACCGAATCGAACAGGCTCTCCGGAATGGCCGCGGCGCCGCCGGCCACCATCAAAACAACCATGGTCTCGCCGATGGCTCTGGCCATCCCCAGCATAACCGCTGTGGAGATGCCGGACAGCGCCGCCGGTACTATCACCTGGACAATCGTTTCAAACCTGGTGGCGCCCAGCGCATAGGAGGCTTCCTTGAACTCGCGGGGCACGGCGTAAAGAGCGTCTTCGGAAATGCTGGATATCGTGGGAATCGCCATCAATGCCAGAATCATGGACGCATTAATGATATTTAAGCCCGTGGGCAGATCAAACGTTTCCTGAAGCCAGGGCGCGATAATGACCATGCCGAAAAATCCCAGCACCACGGACGGCAGGCCGGCCAGGAGTTCAATAACGGATTTGAGAATTTCTTTAATCGCCTGTGGCGCTATTTCTGAAATATAAATGGCGGCCAGAACACCCAGCGGAACAGCGATCGCGGTAGCAATCAATGTGACGATCAAAGAACCGACAATCAGCGCAAAAATGCCGAAGGACGGCGGATCATACGTGGGATACCATTCCACCCCGAAAAGAAAATCTTTAACGGAAACCTTACTGAAAAGAGGCAGCCCCTCCCGGAAAAGCGAAAAGACAATCAGCCCCAGAACAATCACTGATACCAGGGCAAAAAATAGAAATAGATATTTGATAATAATCTCTTTTGTCTGTCTGGTCATAAAGATTCCCTGAAAAAATATATACCCACTTTAGAAATGAACACAGCCCAATTAATGGTTCTTTTGATTAAATTCTTTTTCGATCCATTCTTTTATGTCATCGCGTATTCGTCTGTATTCGGCGATGACAGCTTCACGTTTTCCCTGAAATTTTGCAGGATCGGAAAAACTTTTGTGAATCCGTAAATTTCCTCCTGCAAAATGCGGGCAGGACTCATGGGCCTGATCGCAAACGGTCACGATATAATCTAGCATTGAATCTTTAAAAACCTCCAACCCCTTTGACCGATGATGACTGATATCAATTCCGATTTCACTCATGACCGATATCACCAGAGGATCCAATTGCGTGGGATCGGAACCGGCGCTGAAGGCCGTGTACCGATCCCCGCAAATATGATTCAAAAGCGCTTCAGCCATCTGCGAACGGACCGCGTTATGCGTGCAGAGAAATAAAACATTTTTTTTAGACACACTCATTTTCACAATAATCACTGGAATAATTTTATTTCTTTTTGCTCTTAAGCGCTTTTTTTACATCCGTTATGGGAACAAAACCCTCTTTGACAACAATTTTCTGGCCGGCGGCTGATTTCACGAAAGCAATGTATTTCGCAATTTGTCCGACCGGCTCGCCATTGGTATACATAAAAAGCTCGCGGGAAAACGGGTATTCTTTGGACATGGCCGTCTGGATGGAAGCCTTGATGCCGTTGACCATAACCGGTTTTACGCTTTTGTTGACGTATCCGATGCCCAGGTAGGCAATTGCGTATTTGTTTTTAGCCACCGCGGTGACCAGAGCGCCATTGGAAGCCAGCATTTGCGCTTTTGGCGTCACCTTGGCCTTATTCATAACAAAATGATCCCAGGACTCAAAAGTTCCGGAAGAAGAATCGCGGGAAATGACAACGATCTGTAAATTATCGCCGCCCACTTCCTTCCAGTTGGTGATTTTACCCTGGTAAATCTGGCTTAACTGGTCAATGGATAAATTCGTGACTTTGTTCTTCGGATGCACGACGGGAATGATCGCGTCATAGGCCACAACGTGAGCAAGTGGATTGACACCCGTGGACTTGGCCAGTGCTATTTCCTTGTCTTTGATTTCGCGGGATGATGTGGCAATGTCCGTGGTTTTGTCGATCAGGGCCTTAATGCCTTCGCCGGAACCGCCGCCGGAAAGAGAAATCTGCACACCGGGATTGGCCTTCATGTAGGCTTCCAGAGTGCCTTGTGCAACCGGCAAAACCGTGGTTGAACCCTTTATCACAAAGGAATCAGCGGCGACGGCGGTACCCGCGGTTAAACATAACACCATAATTCCTAAAACCATTTTCTTTAAAATACTTAACATTTTGTCCTCCTCAATTTTAATTTTCCGATATTGTAACGATCAAATATTACAGTATGATGACAGGCTAATGAATTATTAACAATAATTTGATGGATTCAACTGTTAAATATTTTTCTCAATGATTTTGATCTCCATGGACGAACAGGTGACCTTGCTTTTCCCTGTAAAAACAAAAGCAATGACCCATAAAACCATTAAAAAAATAATGACTCCCGGGTGCCACAGCGAATGAAGGCCCAGCAATAAATTCGGCATAACCACAGAAGACTCTCTGATGAATGGAATCATGATGAGGATATAAGCCACAGCCAGCAAGGTCATCGCCTGGTATGCGGAAATGCCGCCATTCCCCCGATGATCCGCTCGCAGAAATTCGGAAACAAAGCGCCAGATCTGTGTTATGATCAGCGTTATGATTAATGCGGCAGCAGCAAAACCTCTTAAGAAAAGATATAAGCTTAAAAGCCCGGTCCCCGTATAAAGAACCGCTGTTAGAGCCTGAATCGGAATCACCGCCTGTCCTTCAAGATGCTCAGCATAAGCAATTTTTTTGGTCTTTCCCCGGAAAACAAAGTTCCAACGGCGGAAGATCTTTTGGGTCAGGGAATGAGATTCGGCCAGCGGTTTCCCGTAGCAACACCCAAAGCTGATACAGGCAAGCCGTCCGATCCCTTCTCCAAAGGCATAGGCAGCGAACATCGCACAGAGGGCCTCTGTGATCGGAATGTGAAATGCGTGCCATTCACCCAAAGTCATATTGACCAGCAGGATGGTCCAGGGCGCGATAATAATGCCGACAAAGGACGCAGCCCCTACAGAAAAGGTAAATGGCTTTTTCTCCACCCATCGGGCAACTAAGCGTGAGGATGTCATGCCGATAACCAGGATTGGTAGAACAATGGACAAAATACCCGTTATCTCAACTCTCAGGGAACCCATCATGAGCAAAAACATACCTGTTGCAAACCAGTAAGCCCAGGCGTTGAAAAAACCATAGAAGGTTAAATTGACACCGTTCCAGATGCCATCCGGACCTTTTCTTCCGGGCAGACAGGCAAGAATCTGCCAATCTTCTTCCGGAAGCGTTCTAAAAGCCCAGAAAAACAAGAGAGCGATCACACCGGAAAGGATCAGAAGAAAGATTTCATCATGCATGATTATAGGAAATTACCCGCATGGACCACCGCCTTCTTTTTCGTTGATAATCAAGTTCTTTTTCCTCCTTACACTCCATACATAATCTGCTCATCGGTTCAATCATCAATCGTTTTTCATGAATTATTCGGCCACAATGATCACAAATGCCATACAAGCCCCTGTCGATGCGCATAATCGTTTCCTTGATATCCAGCATTAACTCTCTTTCTCTGTCCCGACAGGCCAACTCAACAAACTTGTTGGACTCCACTGCGGCCTGATCAAAGAAATCGGCAAATTGACCATCGCCATTTTTCATTTTAGATCTGGTGTTGTTTGCATTGGACCAAAGTTCTTCCATTTTTTTCACCAAAGTCTCCCTGATGAACTGGATTCTTTCTTGTCTCATCCTCGTCACTCCTTCTTCACGATTGAATTAAATCACTTGACCCTGCTCATAACGGAACTGGCAATAAATGATCTGACGCCGACTTCCGTCTCCACCAGAGATTTGCCAAAGCCTTGGCTGAAAATGCTTTCGGCATGCGGATAGAACATATTCGCTGCAATATCATCCGCAAAACGGACTCTGTCTTTCTGAAATATCAATACGACCGTGCTGCTTCCCGGTCGGAAAAGACTCTTGGGAACACCTTTCTTGACAAACATACCCGTGCCGATGGAAGCAGGGGAATCATATTTTTTCTCACTGTAGCACTGAACAATATCGCCGATCATCAGCGCCACCACTTCAATCATCGCCACGATACCCACCTGTGTCCCGCCTTCCACATCCGTGTCAATGATTGTGACAATACGCTTATTTTTGGAATAAGGCGTCACAACGGAAACAACCGCATTAGGGTTACACGCGTGATAGGTTCCCGAAATTTGATAAAAATCGACAATTTTTCCGGCAACCGGCGTATGGTTGTAATGATACTTTTCCGGCGTTAATCTGAAAATAGCAAAATCTCCCTCTCGAAAGACTGAAAGCCAGGTGCTTTTATCAAATCCGAACATCTCCTCATAATTAAAAAACTTATCCTTGATGAATAAACCCGATTCTTCCTGAAATGATCCCAGAAGCATTCTGGAGTCCGCGGGTGATACAACGGCGCAGGGATCGTTGGGCATCGGACGGCACTCCTCATAACGAATTTTACGTTCAAATATTTTTCGCAGAGAGTTCAAAGTTTCTGGCGCATCCAGGCATTCCTGCGGGTCGACATTCAATTGCTTATGAATATCGAGATAATTGTTCATCCGATCGGACAGAATTCCGTCATAGTTCAGATGCCCCAGCACACTGGAAACTCTGGCACTGATCAACTGGCGAAAAAGCCAGGATGCCTGCTCCCGGAGACGGCAGTAAATAAACTGTATTGCCCTGTCCCCATAAAATTTCTCTGCTTTAATCACGCGTGTGTCACGCTCTATGTAGTGATGTTGCATGGTGGATATCCCTGAATTTGCAATTGAGTTCCGTCTTGTAATGGATGTGAACCAATACAATATTGACTAATTGCTCCAGTGTCTTTTCGGAAGCGGTTTCATCCAATATCTCTTGTTCGGCGCGGTGCAGAAATTCACTAACCGGCGTTTCCCTCAGAATACCGTCAAGCAAACACCGGATGTCCTGCTTTAAACCGTCGGAAGCTTTTTCCAGTTTGTTCAAATCTTCACCCAGCAGCCCCAATGCTTCCTTGATATGCCGGTTGCGCAGGTCCGTACGGTAATAGCGCTCCGCCGCCTGATTAAACTTTTCGGCATTTAACGCCATCGGCGATTCGGCGTCGGCCAATTCAAGAATACCGGATGTCAGTTTTCCGCAGGCAGAAAAGAGCTGCGGTTCGTAAAGCCGGGTTTCAAGATCATGGACCCCTTCCCGCATCCCCAGCATTTCTATCAAATCGGCCGCATCATCGCGGAGAATCCCAAGCAGCGCCCGACGGTATTCCTGATGATGGACACGGATATAGCCGGGGTAACGCCGGCTCATGCGCACCCGCTCTGTTTTCGCAATAATCTTTTTCAACAGAACATTACCTGTGTCGCTGCGAACAAAGAAAGTCGGTATGCCGATGGCCGCGCCGAAGATCACCTGCCTTCTTTCACTTTCCACGGAAGGATCATCCGGAATATGCCCATGACCGATCTGCCCGGTAACAATATATTTGAACGCCAACAGATAGAGCAGATGCTGAAGATTGATCGCCTGCCCCATATCCTCTGTAAAACTTTCGAACAGGCTGTAATGACGGCCTTCAAAACCGGAAAACCCCATAACACTGTGTTCGCGAAGCTTCTCCAGAAGATAAAGAGACATTTTGGTGTCAAAAACACCGAGATCGGCAAGATCCTCTTTCAGACGCTGGTAGTTATGGAGTGCACCGTTAAGGGCCGGGCTCTGATCCGTGCTCATTAACACAACCAGATAATCAATCAGCCGGAAATCAGGAATAAAGTCTCCCTTCAAGCGAAAAACTCTGCTGATCAGGTTGTCAACCCATTTGGGACCGAAAGGCGTGACGGACTTTCCCAGAATATTCAGATGGGCTTTCTTCTTCCAGCGCCGCCAAAGCATGCGCAGGTGTGTGTAATCCAGTTCATGAGGCAGAAACCCCAGGACCTTTTCCGGATGAAAATCCGTAAAATCGAATCGATAAGGTGCGGCGCTGTAAGTGCCGACAAAGAGCGGAAGGAAATGCTCGACAATTTTCACGACCAGATCGCCAATATATTTTTCCTCCCGCGCGGAATATCCCGAAGCGGGATCGGAAAGCAACCACCCGAGCTTCCGGCTTCCCAGGCTGACATGGGTTCCATTATTGGCCAGACTGATGTTGGATAAATTCGGCAGAGAAACCAGATTCGTCGTAATAATCCCGGCTTCCCGAAGTTTCAGCACGGCATTAAACTGGCTGCGGCTTAAAACACGATGACACAGGTGCATATATTCATGCTTTTCCTCGCCTTTATTCCATCCGGACAAACAGGGGTTCATAAAAAGTTCCCGATAAAAAGCGTCGGAAACACATTGACTCAATATTTTCTGGCGAGTCGGCGGATGCGGTGACAGAAAGATCATTGCTTTTTGCCCGTTCTCTCGAAGTGAATATTTGAGGTTGGCATACATGACCAGCAATTGAGTCAATAAAAACCGGACGGCCATTTCTTTGGCAACGACCCGTCCCATGCCCGTTTCGGACTGGATGGCCACAACATAAAAAGAGGAGGTCTCCGGCGACGTATTATCATTCATAAAAGACGACATCATCTTCAAACCTGTTGTGCGAATCAACGGACAAGCTGTTTGCCGCGAATCAATAATTTCCGCCAGGGACAGTTTTACAAGATAACTGATCGGAACCCGAAGATAACCGCGACCGTCTTCCCGGGAAATAAAAAAACGGTTTACATCCGAGCGCTGTCCGGCAAACAGGTTCGACTTGTCGGCCAGCATATCCTGCCCGACAATGTCTCTGGCAAGATTCCCCATTTTATCCTCTGGAAAGCGCACCCAGCTGTTTTCCCAAACCCCTTCTTCATTCCCATTTAAATATTTTTCAAGATCGGTCATAACTTTGCTGGAGGTATCACCGGCCTTAGCACGCCTTTGGGTGTTGCTGAAATAGTTCGACTGCCCGATAAAGAGGGGAAGGTCAACATGTTGTTTGCTTCCGATGACCACCGTCTGCATTTCCGATTCGCTTCCGGCAGTCGCATCCGTCGGCGCGAAAGGAAGCGATCCTACATTCAAGCCCAGCCGGTCAAACTTCACCCCGATGATTTCCGATATTTCCCGAATTGATTTTGATCCGACATTATTCAGTCTTTCAGGATCATTTCGTGCGGAAAAAGTTGCTCTGCTCACCATCCATCTCCTTCGCCAATATTTTTCATCATTGCGAGGGAAAGATATATTTTCAATGTTTCATTATCATGAAGGAACAAAGATATTTTGAATAAGAAAGAGGGGTTTTCACAACATGCCTGTTCATCATGACAGTTGCCAGTGTCATGGAGTTTGGAATGCAATTGAACCTACTTGATCTCGGCAAATTTATAGCCGAATCCGCGGACGGTTAGAATGTAGCGGGGATTTTCCATATCTTTTTCAATCTGGCTGCGCAGGCGTCGGATGTGCACATCGACAGCGCGATCGGTAATAAACGTGCCATCCCCCCAGACATGATCCAGAATCTGATCACGTGAATAGACTCTTCCCGGATTGCGGGACAAAAAGAAGAGAAGTTTGAGTTCGGTGGGGCTCAACGTTACAGGTTTGCCATCCACCGTCACGGCGCAGGACAGGTAATTGATGGACAACCCTTTAAATATAAAGGCTTCCTTTGTTGACGGCTTCTTTCCATCCCGGATGCGTCTTAGAATCGTTCTGACCCGGGCAATGAGTTCCTTCACACTGAAAGGTTTGGTGATGTAATCATCCGCACCGATTTCCAGACCGATGATTTTATCCACCTCATCGGCCTTGGCCGTGAGCATGATAATCGGCACAGGAGCCGTCTCCTGATTGGCGCGAATCATCTTGCAGACGTCCAAGCCATTCATGCCGGGAAGCATTAAATCCAAAATAATCAGATCGGGATTTTGCAATTTAACGGCAGAAAGAACCTTACCGCCATCAAATACTGTTATCGTGTTAAATCCTTCTCTTTCCAAATTATAGGAAATCAGGTCCACAATATCTTTTTCATCATCTACGATAAGGATCTTTGCCATGCTTACTTTCTACAATTTTTATTGTTCAAAAACAACCATCAAAAAGGCGGGGATTTTCGGCGCGGCTTGGGGCTGACCGCCTGGTCTTCATTTCTAGCGTTTTCCGGAATTGATCATCATCGGTTAACAGACAAAATAATTTACAGTATGGTAAATGCAGGCGGAAAGTACGGCGGAAATGGGTATGGTTAAAAGCCAGGCCCAGATGATATTTCCGGCAACACCCCAGCGCACGGCGGAAAGTCTTTTGGTGGAACCGACACCGACAATCGCTCCGGTAATGGTATGGGTTGTGCTGACGGGAATTCCGGCAACCGTTGCCCCGATGATTGAACAGGCGGCAGCGGTCTCGGCGCTGAAACCGCCAATCGGCTGAAGTTTGGTAATTTTGGTTCCCATTGTTTTAACAATCCGCCACCCGCCAAACATGGTTCCCAGAGAAATCATCGTATAACAGGCGATAACAACCCAGACAGGAATATAAAATGTACTGCCCAGCAAACCTTTACTGAAAAGCGCCATGGCGATAATGCCCATCGTTTTTTGCGCATCGTTCATGCCGTGCCCTAATGAATATACGGCTGCGGATAAGAGCTGAAGTTTACGGAAAAGTTTGTCGGATTTGGCCATATTGGAATGACGGCTCAGATTCAGGGCAATCAGCATGAAAATAAAACCCAGCGCCATACCGATAGCAGGGGAAACAACGATAAATATCGTTGTTTTAATAATACCGGACCAAACCAGTGTTCCGACACCGGCTTTGGATACGGCTGCGCCGATCAGGCCGCCGATCAAGGCATGGGAAGAACTGCTCGGCAGTCCGTAATACCAGGTGACAATATTCCAGATAATCGCGCCGCCTAAGGCGGACAGAATAACCAGATTATCGACAATGTCCAGATGAATAATGCCTTTGCCAACAGTATGGGCAACCTCCGTCCCGACAAAAAACACGGCGGCAAAATTAAAACAAGCCGCCCAGATGACAGCATGCTTTGGCGATAAAACGCGCGTGGAAACAACGGTAGAGATTGAATTAGCGGAATCATGAAATCCATTCAGGAAATCAAAAACCAGCGCAATGACCACCAGCACAAATACAAATGCCATCGACTCAAGCATATTTCAGCGCTATCCTCTCCACAACGTCGGATGTGTCTTCATAAAAACATCCATTGCTTCTTTAATCCGTTCAATAATATTTTTCCATTTCTTACTGTTCAGAACTGTTTTCATTTGCTTCTGCGGGCAGATCTTTGATAATGGACATGGCATTGTAGATGCCGAAACCGACACCGGCAATAATCAGAAAAATCAGAAAGAAGGACAATGCTTTATAGGCTTCCATCTGTGTTTTTGCTATTAATTCCGTTTCCTTCAATCTTTTTTCAGCCAGGTTTTTAATGATACCCACAACGGCATCGATATTATCGGTAAGTTCCCGATCAATACCCCGTACGCTTTTATCCACCAGCACGGCACTTTTGAGATCAGACTGTTGATATTTTTTGAGGGCTTCACGATATTGTTGCCCTAATTCTTCATGAACTTTTATCGAATCGGCAATCTGGGGAACAGACATCCCCGTGCCTGATACTATTTGGGAAAGCGATTGGAGGTATTCGTTTACTTTTCGATCTTCTTCGTTAAAGGCTTTTAAATGTTTATCATATAAATCTTTATGATTCCCCCTCAGGAGAATGTTTTTCCACTCCTGAACCTGCTTTTTGAAATGCACTTGGGAAAGACGCGCCGTATCGATGGCATTGGCCATCATTTTTCCCTCGATGATGCTTTTGTGAAGGCAACGATTTGATTCCACGATGGCGACAAGACCGTATAATCCAATGACCATGATCAACACGGAAAGGATACCTAAGGAGATAACGACTCGCCTGCGAATGGATATTTCCTGGAAAGTGCTGTGCGGTTCTTTCATAATAATTGCCTCATGATATGAATGAATTTGTCATATCAGCGCTTGTTGTGCCTTCCATTCGACGTCCATCAAACGAATTCCTCTATAGACTGCCGTTTTTAAACGCTGAACCCGCAAATGCTCACCCGTGTTTCATTGGCGTTCAGCATACAAGAGAAATGTTACAATTTGATGACAGCTTGATGAATCATGAAAAAAAAATTGCGACAATTCTATCGGCACAGTCGCAGAACATACAACAAGATCAAACGATGTGTTTTTTCTCATCGGCAACCAGAATTTTCGCCATTTCCAGACAGGGAACAGCATAGCAGGGACAAAGAAACTCACCGGCGGCATTTTCCATTGCCACCCTCAAGAAAATATCATGCGAAAATTAATCGGGGATTACTTTGAAAACTTCATCTCCCGGGCGAACGCGATTCGAAACTTTCAAACCGATATCATCGCCGGCAACAGCTTTTTGCACCGATTGGTTATTCACTTCCATGGATTGAATAACATCGGTAAATTCCGTCGTATGACCGGAAAATTTAATGCTGTCCCCAATCTGCAGTTCACCGTCCGCAATATGAACGGCCGCAACGCAAGGTTTTGCAAAATATTTGACCACTTCGCCGATTTTTTTCTCTGTCATAACCCCTCCTTCCTTGTATCTAATACTTTTTCAACACCGCAAACGGAAAATATAACCGGTTGTTGCAAATAAATACATTGATTGATTTCAAAAAACAACCATAAAAAAAGGCAGGGTTTGCACCCTGCCTTCTGATTGCTTCACCTATTTTGCTTTTTTCCCGAACCAATATCAACAGATCGAGCCTGTCTAAAACGTGAGCGTCAGCTTGTTGATGACCAGAAAATCGTTGTCGATTGGCTGATTGGCAATCGTCCGTCCATGAAACCACTTACCGGTGAAGAGGTAACCCGCGCCCAGCATATAAGACAAGTTGTTGGTAATTTTGTATATTCCGGTTACATCCACTTCGTAACCATAATCTCTGCCTTCCCACGTTGCGCCCGCCAGTGTTTTGTCCGCACGGGCATAAGAAACAGACGCCGTAATGTCCAGCTTGTCAATCGGTCGCATACCACCGCGCAGTTGGCCGAAATAAGCGTTCGTCATCGTACCGTCTTTAGATATAGATGTGCCATCCCAACCCGCCGGGGAGCCTGTCCAGTTGTCCACATCATTGTTGAACAGGATCAGACAGGGATTCCAATCGCGGCCGCCGTGAACTGCCTGGCCTTCATTTTTATCCTTCGTATTGGGGTCATCGCCGGACACATACGCGATGCTGCCACCCGCATAGATCATGCCGAAATCAGCCGTTGCATCAATCCAGCCACTGATGCCCTGCAAATCAACCTTGTCGATCGTAGTGCCAGTTACGGTCTTGCCGTCCTCATATTTTTGTTCGCCGATCGCGTAATTGATTTCCGCCTGTAGTGAGACAGGACCAATCTTGGTAATGGCATAAGGAGTGATCAGAAAATAGCTGCTTTTGTTGGAAGTTGCCGCAGGACGATTCGCTCTCTGATTATAATAGTTAACATTCAAACCCGCCTTGCCACCTTTCCAGTTATAAACACCCTCGATGCCGTATTTATTGTTGTCGGCATCGGCAAATCCCGCAACACCATTACGTGTGCTTTTCTCGCTTTCTTTCGTATAGGCCAGGTTGAGTGTTGCCGGACCGAACGATTTTGAATATTTGATTCTTGCCTTTGGACCGGTGCTGTTGCCAAAGATGGTTCCCGTGGAGCCGTCATTCATATAACCGACATCAAAGGTGCCGATCGGTGACTTATAGTCGATATAAGCCCAGTCAATGGCAATGTTTTCATTTTCCGCCGCCGTTCCCGCGGAGTCTCTGGCTAATGCGGTGGATGAACTTCTAGCCGCCCCCCAGGCTCTTTCCATCGCGTCAAACCTCGTGATCAGCGTCAGTCCGGGTGACACGGCAAAATCCGTTTTCACTCGTAATCTCTGATAATAAAAGGCGGTTGACGGTCCCGCATCATGCCTTAAGGATGTTTTATCCAGATACATACCCGCCGCATAATATTCGCCGCTGAATTTGACATCAACGGCCATCGCCTGTGTGCTGAAGGCTGTGATTAAACACAGCGACAGCAAAACCAACCAAAATCTCTTCATTTCTTCCTCCTGCATTTTTTTATAAAGATCAGTTCATCAATCACTCATCTTCATTGATCATCGTGAAGACCTATACAGGTTGATTATTACAATTTGATGGCGAAACGGTTATGAATTGGAAATATTTACATCAGTGCGATTATCGCAAAAAACCGCCGGAAATTAGGCAGCACGTCAATAAAAAAGGCAGGGTTCGCACCCTGCCTTTTTGCGGTCGATATCATGGGCTATTCAGCCTTCTTTTCCTTTGCCTTTCTCTTCGGCGCTGTCTTTTCTTTCTTTTGCTCATCAGGAATATATTCCAGGATGGAAACAGGCGCGTTATCGCCGAAGCGATAGCCAACTTTCACGATGCGCGTATAACCTCCGGCGCGATTGCGGAACCGCTCGGCCAGTTCGCCGAAAAGCTTGCCCACCATATCCTTGTCCCGGACAATCGATAAGGCCTGACGCCGCGCGTGTAGGTCGCCTCTTTTCCCCAGCGTAATCATTCTCTCCGCCAGCTTACGCATTTCCTTGGCCGTTGTATCCGTCGTCCGGATGCTCTCATGCTTGATAATCGATGTCACCATATTACGGAACATGGCTTCCCGATGGCTGGACGTTCGTCCTAATCTTCTGCCCGCCTTACCATGATACATTGTTAATTTTTCCTTTCCTGACTGTCAAATCCCGATAATTGTTTAAATCCCGCTTTGATCAGTTATATCGACTGATTCATACCACTGTTACGATGGATTGACATCCATTTTCATTCCAAAAACAAGACCATATTCATTGAGAATATCCTTGATTTCGGAGAGTGATTTACGTCCGAAATTCTTTGTTTTGAGCATTTCTGCCTCTGTTCTCTGAACCAGTTCCCCGATCGTATTAATCCCGGCGTTTTTCAGGCAGTTGGCTGAACGAACGGAAAGCTCCAGATCTTCAACAGACCTCGTCAGAATTTCATCATCTTTTTCCGGCAAAACTTCATTTTCCGGCACAACATCTTCTTCGACTTCTTCAAAATTAATAAACACATCCAGTTGCTGTTTTAATATTTTGGCCGCATAAGCAATGGCGTCTCCGGGATTCACACTGCCGTCCGTCCAGACTTCCAGCACTAATTTGTCGTAATCCGTAATTTGGCCGACACGGGCGTTCTGCACCACATAGTTCACTTTCTTGATCGGTGTATAAATAGCGTCTATGTTAATGGTTCCTTCCGGTTGATCGGGCTCCAATTCCTTTCTGGCAGCTGTATAACCCTTCCCCATCTTGACAACCATTTCAGCATTAAATGCCCCGTCGCCTGACATAGTAGCAATATAATGATCGGTATTTAAAACCTCAATCGTTCCGTCCGTCATGATGTCACCGGCCGTAATAACACCGGCCTTGGTCACATTCAATCTCACAACTTTCGTATCCGCCGCTCCCAGTTTAAAACGAACGCCCTTCAGATTCAAAATAACATCCGTGACGTCTTCCTTAATTCCAGGTATCGTGGAAAACTCATGTAAGACACCGTCAATTTTTATGGAAACAATCGCGGCACCCTGAATAGATGACAGCAACACGCGTCGCAACGCGTTACCCAGCGTTACGCCAAATCCTCTTTCCAAAGGCTGAATTGTAAATTCCCCATAGGACCGTGTATGCGTCGCTTCATCAACATCAACACGTTTGGGACGAATCAAACTCGACCAGTTTCTCTGCATAATCAACCCACCTTCTTTAGCTGGTTTATTATATATTATTGTTGCTTACTTCGAATAAAGTTCTACGACAAGCTGTTCCTGCACCGGCATTGTCAAATCTTCACGGACCGGCAACAATTTGATGGTCGCTTTAAAGTTATCTTTATCCAACACCAGCCAATGGGGCACACCACGCCTTGCAACAGTTTCCATCGCTTCAAGTATCCGACTGATCTTACGGCTTCCTTCTTTAATGGTCACTTCATCGCCTGCTTTTAAAAGGTATGAAGGGATATTCACCGCTTTGCCGTTAATCAGAAAATGACCGTGACTGATCAGTTGTCTTGCTTCAACCCTCGAGTTGGAAAATCCCAGGCGAAACACCATGTTGTCCAACCTGCGCTCCAGAAGCATCAGCAAATTCGTGCCGGTGATGCCCTTTTGCCTGTCAGCCTTTTCATAATAGCCATGAAACTGCTTTTCTAAAAGCCCATACATTCTCTTGAGCTTTTGCTTTTCACGCAGCTGAGTACAATAGTCGGATTGCTGTTTCTTATGGGATTGGCCATGATCACCCGGAGCGTAGCCCCTTCTTTCAAAAGCACATTTCTCCGAATAACACCGATCGCCCTTTAAAAAAAGCTTTAAGCCTTCACGGCGACACAACCTGCATGAGGAATCCGTATATCTTGCCAAAAAAAGCCTCCCTTTAATCTCAAATGATTCATTAAAATATTTTTATCTGTGTTCGTTCTATACCCTGCGCCGCTTTGGCGGTCTGCAGCCGTTATGCGGAACAGGCGTAACATCGCGTATCATCGTAATCGTTAATCCGGCCAGCTGTAAAGAACGCAGGGCCGACTCCCGCCCGGCCCCCGGGCCTTTGATATAAACCTGAACACGGCGCATACCTTGATCCTTGGCTTTGCGCACAGCGTCTTCCGCGGCCATCTGCGCGGCAAACGGCGTGCTCTTGCGAGACCCTTTAAAGCCCTGTAATCCGGATGATGACCAGGAAATGACGTTGCCGGTCATATCCGTGATGGTAATGATGGTATTATTGAAAGTGGATTGAATGTGGGCAACACCTTCCGTAATATTTTTCTTTTCTTTTTTCTTGCCTGTTTTTCTGACTGCTTTCGCCATTTTTCCTCCGGTCGTTAATTCCAGCTACTTTTTCTTGCCTGCGATGGCCCTTCTCGGACCTTTTCTGATTCTTGCGTTCGTGTGTGTCCGCTGTCCCCGAACGGGAAGTCCCTTACGGTGGCGCAAACCACGGTAAGAGCCAATATCCATCAAGCGTTTAATCGACATGGATATTTCCCTGCGCAGATCGCCTTCCACCTTACCCTCTTTATCGATGATGCCTCTGATCGCCGATATTTCGGAGTCGGCCAGTTCGTCAGTTTTGGTATCCGGACTCACGCCCGAATCTTTCAGGATCTGTTTCGCTCTCGTCTTGCCGATACCATAAATGTAAGTTAAAGCAACTTCCATTCTCTTATTTTTGGGTAAATCAACACCTGAAATTCGTGCCACCTATAACCTCCTGAAATGTTTAAAACTAGCCCTGACGCTGCTTATGTTTCGGGTTTTCACAAATAACGCGCAAAACACCCTTGCGTTTGACAATTTTGCACTTCTCGCATATTTTTTTTACTGACGATCTTACTTTCACGATTCCAACTCCTTATCCCCGGCAAACTTTCACTTTGTCCTGTAAGTAATCCGGCCCCGTGTTAAATCATAAGGGGAAAGTTCTACCGTGACTTTGTCCCCGGGCAATATTTTAATAAAATGCATACGCATTTTTCCGGATATATGCGCCAAAACCTTATGCCCGTTTTCCAGTTCTACCCGAAACATGGCATTCGGCAGCGGCTCAAGAACCCGCCCTTCAACTTCTATTGCTTCCTCTTTGGCCATACATTTATTCTACTTCATTCCTGCCGTCTTCATTAAGCAATTAATTTACTTAATATCTCCGGCCCGTTATCCGTGATTGCCACCGAATGCTCGAAATGAGCCGACAAACTCCCATCCGCCGTAATCACCGTCCAACCATCCGATAAAATCTTTACTTTAT